>NZ_RBZR01000011.1:0-111756 GCF_003628495.1 Ruminococcus sp. B05
CATCAAAACTATATCAAGCTGCAATGGATGTAATCACCCGTGCGAACTGGGTTGCAGTAAAGGAGGTTAAAGCGAATATGTGTGAAGCATTAAAAGAATTAATGGCAGAAGAATTTCAAGAACAGGAAGAACTTGTGACCAAACGAGTAACGGAAGAAGTAACCGCACAAGTAACGAAACAAGTGACTGAGCAAGTGACTGAACAAGTAACGGAGCAAGTAACGGAGCAAGTAACGGAGCAAGTGACCAAACAAGTAACCGAAGAATTTATCCGAACTTTATTTAAGCATATTACCGATGCTGACAAACTGGCTGAACTATTGAATTTACCTGTAGAACAAATCAATAAAGTGTTGAATAGGTGATCATTCCAACTCTTCATCCCTTTTCTAGCTCCTTTTAATTTGCTATTTAGTTCACGACGACCTCTAAGAAAGAAAAAGACTATGCACTCCTGCGGGAGCTTCGTCGGGCAAGCCCGACTCCAATTCGCTGGATTGCATAGTCTTTTCTTGCTTTGTGGTGTACCGTGATTGAAATAGGTAAAGTGATGAAGGATTTACTTTTCTGGTATCTGATGTATCTATATTCTGGGTTTATTTGCTGTCGCAGATTTTTTGACAACTGATGTATCTGCACTGCCTTGACATTCATTGTTGCAGATGCTTTTTTTGAGAGCAATGTATCTGCAACTTACTTTTCTTTGAGCTTGCAGATGCTTTTCAGCCTACCTGTCATGTAGAATTGCATCTGCATCTTGCCTTATCTGGGATTTAAAGATACTTCCTTCGCAAATTTTGCATCTGCATCCCACGTTTTCGATAACATGAGGATACTCCTCATCAAAATTTTGCATCTTCAACTTGCCCTTTCTATAACTTGAGGATGCACCTCTCAGAACTTGTGCCAATACATTACTTACAAAAAATTGATATAAGAAATTCGAGCGAATATGGAGTGAGCGTTGGAGACACTTAAAGCGTAAATTTTTGCGTTAATGAATTTGAACGAACGTGTTTGAAGCTGCGTAGCAGCAAGTTTGAGTTCAAATTCATTTGCTTTTAGCAAAAATTTACGCTCTTATGTGTCACCCGCTCACGGAATCTGAGTAAGAATTCTTATATCAATTTTTTGTAAGAAACGTATAGCTATCCATTAAACCAATTTAAACCTTCCCACATCTTCATGTGGATTTACTTTAGAAATACCTATCTCATTATATTGTGCCGTAAATGGTACAAAGCTTTCCTGCATTGCTTGAAACGCCTTTTCCATTTGTACTTTATCCAATGTTTTTCCTAAAGTTATATGTGGCAGCCATGAAAAAGGCTTATAATATTCACTCATTGTTGTCTCTGGAATATCACAAAATGCATTATATACTTCCTCGGATAAATTAAACAGCTTTTGATCTAACACAGGTGTTGCATACATCACATATGGAAATAACTGTCCAATAGAGACAATCTTCATACTCCCTGCATACAATTTCCCATTCAAATCATCAAACGCTGATTTTAGAACATCTACATTTCTTGCCTCAATCGCAGCTATTGTCATATGTGGCGGCACACGATTCTCAATCATAAAATGATTACCTGTTTTCTCAGCAATTTTGTCTATATACCACTGCAGGATTTTATTTGTTTTCTTGTCAAAATAAATTGAAATAAGATACATAGTTTTGTCTCCTTAGGTGAAAATGTTTCTAACTCTATTCTATTTCCCGTGACATCTTCTCACTAATAACATGATAAATTTCTTTCGTTGCCGAATCATTTTCACCATTTATAACCAATATTTTTCCGTCTACACTCATGACTACATATGAATGACATGACGAATGCGTATAACGGATATAATTTCCATAAACATCATTTTTAAAATTTCCCATAGCATATTTAAAATTTCCTAAACCATTGGTTCTATAATCATTCGAGTTCTGTAATGAATTCTCTTCGTATGAGATACTGTCAATCTGCGTATAGTCTACTGTATAATCGCTCCACCCCTGCGCCTCGATAGTAAAATTGTTATCTTGGAACTGAATATCAATGCTTCCCCAAAACAAAGTCACTATAATAAATATAATCATTAAAATTGTTACGATTCCGTACACCACCATTACTTTTTTGTTATACTGAATTTTTAATTTTTCTCCGGTTCCTATCTTTTTCTTATAAAAGAGATAGGAATAAAGAATACTGATGATTGCGGCTGCCATAATACTTACAATATACAAAACGAGTGCTGCTATGCTTTCTGCAAAAAGACCGCAAAGCATGCACAGAATACTTGATGCCACCCATATCTTTCCACTGAATCTATGCGTTGCATTCCAGTTTTCTTCATCCTGCAATGTCCATACGACCCTGATTCCTATCGTATTGTTCTGTTTTACCTTTGGCAGATAATTTCCTATAACCATAAACATTAAACCTGTTCCATAATAAATCAATGCCATAAATAAATTCTCTGTATCTGCTCCCATGTTGACCAATCTAGCAATACCGTTATAAATCAATGTAATAACAGGTATAATCCATATAGTCATCCCTATAACCTTGCGACTTTGTTGTCTGTTCCTGTTATCATAAAATATGATTGTCACAAGCGCACATTGCATTACTATAAAAAATACATTTAACCACTTACCCTGTATACTCGTAAAACCTACCAGAATCCCTGCAAGAATTACCAGTGCAGAGCTAATTAATGTCCCTCTATAATTTTTTATCATTTCCTTCATCGTCCGATGCTCCTTTCAAGTCCGTTATCCATAACATGACATCTTCCAACACGGAAGTGTTTAATTCATAATAAATAAACTTTCCTTCTCTTTGGTTTCGAATCAAATCAGCCTCCTTTAATACTGCCAGATGTCTTGATATAGATGCTCCCGTTACTGAAAAATGTTCGCATATCTCTCCGGCTGAAAGCCGACCATTTTTCAACAAATTCAAAATCTCTCGTCGTATTGGATCAGCCAATGCTTTTAATGTATCTTGTATACCCAAAAATTCATCCCTCCCTCTTATTTAACATTTAACCTAATTGTTAAATATATTGTAATTCCAGGTACATTATATGTCAAGAAATAAAATAGAGATGAAAAAAATTTTTTCTCCATCTCCATCTATTTTATATAAAATTGTAACACAACTTGTCAGATAAATATCATCTTTCATTTTAAAACTCTTTCTTTTTCATAACCCTCATACTGTACTTATATGAAGCAAACCATACCAACAAGCTTAAAACAATAAGCGAAATCGCGATTTCAAAATCTCCTATTTCTCCTATCATATACGAAATGCCTTCTTTTAATCCCAATTTAGTCTCAAGAAAATGTCCAATTGTATAACAAACTGCAAAAATGATTAAAATTGCAATTGGCAACACCATTCGTCCTTTCTCTCCTTCAAACCTTAACCGAATTGCAATCACGATTCCCGCAATCGCCTGAAACACAAAGATTGTGATTAATTCCATTATCAACATTTCCACATCAAAAAATTCTCCCGGTTTTATGAGTACCATAATTCCTGCACAGATTACTCCCATCCCCCATCCACACACTGTCATAATAAAAGAAAAAATATATTTTTCTCTAACATATATTTTTCTATTTATAGGTAAAGAAAATAAATATGTGTAGCCATGCTCATTTTCATCATAACTAATCGTATTCCCCGAATATACCGCCATAACGGATGGAATATACATTGCAATGAAGGAAACTCCCGTTTTTCCCGTTAATATAAAAAATAATGTAACAAGCGCCAACACCAGAAAAAGATTGCTACCTTGCCGGAAAAACAACCGAAAGTCCTTTTCCAAAAGCCCTCTGATTCCTTTCATTATCTCTCGCCTCCTGTCAACATAAGAATCACCTGATCAAGTGAGCCACTCTCCACTACGATTTCTGGATAATTTTCCACATAATACTGCTTCTCGTTCGTCAGGCAGGAAATTCCAAAGCTCTCTTTTTTCTCTTTCAAAATGTATCTTTTATCCACTTCCTGATATTGCGCCTCACTGACTTTCAACACCGCATATTTTTCAAGAATCGTATCCATCTCTTCATGAAGTATAATCTTTCCTTTATGGATCACATAAATGTCATCACACAGATGTTCTAAATCTGAAGAAATATGTGAACTAATCAGGATGCTTCTTTCCGGATCTTCTTCCATATATTCTCGTAAAATATCCAGCATCGTTTCCCTTGCTCCGACATCAAGTCCTGATGTCGGCTCATCCAGCATTAAAAATTCTGCCTGATGTGTCAATGCAATGATCAGATTCAATTTTGCTTTCATCCCTGTTGAATACTCTTTTATAAATTTATTCAACGGAATCTGATAGCTTTCACACATCTGATGGAATTTTTCTGCTTCAAACCTTGGATATAATCTGGCAAGGACTGCCTCAACATCTTTCCCTTTCAAATAACCGCTAAAGCCAGCTTCTGCCAGAACGACTCCAAGCTCTTCTTTCTCTTTTTCATTTAACTCTTCGGGTGTTTTTCCCATGATCTTTATCTCGCCGCCATCATAAGAAATAAGTCCGAGCATTGCCTTGAACAAGGTACTCTTCCCGGCCCCATTCTCTCCGACCAAACCAGTAATCCTTCCTTTTTCCACATTTAGCGAACAGTCTAACTGAAATTCGCCGTAGCTTTTCTTTACCTCTTTGATTTCTAACATAATTATTCTTCCTCCATGATGAGTTCAAACAAGGAACGAAGCTCTTCCTCTTTCATTCCACAGCGCCTTCCCTTCTGAATCGCCGCTTCCAAATCCGCCTCAACTTCTTTCCTACGCTCCTCTTCCATCAGCTGTGTATTCGATGCCGCTACATACGTTCCTTTCCCGTGAACTGTGACAGTCATGCCCTCTGCTTCCAGATTGTCATATGCTTTCTTCACAGTAAGTGCACTGATCTTCAGCTCCTTTGCCATCGTTCTCACAGATGGCAATATATCATTTTCTTTTAATTCTCCGGAGATAATTTGTGCTTTGATCTGCTCCATGATTTGTTCATAGATTGGTACCATTGATGTATTATTGATTATAATCTTCATATGTTCCCTCCTGTCGCAAACAGTATATAACAGTATAATACTGTTGTCAACTGTTATATACGGTTTGTGTTTTAAAAAATAAAAAGCAGTTAATCTATTTTTCATAGACTAACTGCTTCCAGTATAAAATTCATTTTCTTTGCGTTTAATACTACGCATTTATCATTCATACTATAAATTTCTCCACAACTTTCTACTTCATATATCAATCATCTTCCTCAAGTTTCTGTACTCTTCTTTTATATATTTTAGAAAATATCATTAATACTAATAAACATAAGATTTCCACCTGCACAAACATAATAATTCCAGTTGCAATTGAGCCAATAAGTTTATGGTAATTCCGATAGGAAACACTAAACCATATAATCCCTGCCAACACTGCCGCAATACTACTGGCTATGATATTTGTCTTGAGATTCGGTTTCAATTTTCTATCCCAAATTCCATTGCGCACACAATCAATTGAAAGATATAATGCAAGACTCATAAATACAACCCATTCTCCGGCAAGATTCTTGATACTGTCATTCCCAACTATCATTTGTATTAACATTACAATCAGCAAGCCCCAAAAAGCAATCCAACATCCATTATGTTCAATTTTAAGAAGTTTTAGTTCCTGGCGTTCATCTAAATTACTTTTCATTTTCCTAATTTTCATCCTCTTCATCCTCCCAAAACAAATCATCCAAACGTTTATCTAATACACGACAAATTTTACGACACAGTTTTATTGTAGGATTATATTCTCCCTTTTCAATAGCATTTATGGTTTGCCTTGAAACACCAACAGCTTCTGCTAAGACCTTTTGTGTCATATCCTTTTCAGCCCTTGCCACTTTTATCGCAATATTTTTTGCCACTTTATGTTCACCTCCATTTATAAAGTAACACTTCTTTTTCATAATGTCAATTATGTTTTACTTTTTGTCTTATATATCAAGACAGCTACCAATAATCCGATGAGTTTAGAAAGCTCACGTTTTGTGTCCCTCATGGCAAGAGCTTAATCTATCGTCAAAAGATACTCCTTGTTACCATCCTGCATTCATTGCGTAAAAAATCACCACTACTTGCATTATCATTATTAATGGAACACCAACAGTGAAATAATCTTTCCTCGTTTTATGACGTAATAAATACATTGCCAATAAACTGCCAACCGAACCACCAACAAATGCTAAACCTAGTAATGTTACAATTTTAATTCTTGAACGATGCTTGGCTGCATTAACTTTATCCACCGCATAAGCTGCGAAAGCTATAAAATTGATAACGGCTAAGTATATCAGTAATATTTTATATTTTGCAAAAAACTCCCAAAATGCCAGTGTTATGTGATCTGCATGATGTCCTTTTACCATCAATAATATTATAACTTGTATCACAAATACACATACGATAAACACTCTTGACATCATATTGTCTTTGACAGTTTTACGATCAAATAGCAGTATTGCCAACAATATTCCTGCAGAACCACCAATTAATGCCCCGATAGTTAAAATAGCATCAATTTGTGCATTTTCGGTATGCGAATATAAAAACATATTAATCAGATATAGAAAAAATCCAATTATATTAACCCCAATAAGGTAGTATTCAAATATTCCCAAACACTTCACCCCTTTTTCTTCTATTATGAAGATTTCGATTATGAAGCTCATTTTTCTCGTTCAAAAGCAGATTTCTGAGAAATGCTTCCAAATACTCTGTTGTTTCGTGAATACCTTTTTGCAGGTTCGTATAGTTTGCATTAAACTCAGTAGTTGGTACTATTCTCGTAACCATCTACAGATATCAACCACTTGCACTCCTTTATAATCATAAGTTTCATGATGTGTTCTTGCAATTATCATCTTCGGATATGCATCTCTTATTGCAAGCAACGGCGAATATTCTCTTTCAAATGTTTTTTCATCTGAAATATTATCGCTTACCTGAATATATATTTGAGCCTCACGTTTCTTTGCTACAAAATCCACCTCCTTTTTATAAAGTTTTCCCACATATACCTCATATCCTCTCCTACGCAACTCCAGATAAACAATATTTTCGTAAACTCTTCCAAAGTCCATGTTTCGTGTACCATTGACTGCATAACGAAATGATGTATCACAAAGATAATATTTACTATTATTTGCCAGATGTTTTTTCCCTTTTAAATCATAGCGTTTTGCCTCATAGAACAGAAATGCATTTTCCAAATACCCAATGTATTTTGATACCGTCTTTCTGGTTATCTCGCTCTGGTCATTTTTTAAAGTTTTGCTGATATTATTAGGCGAAAGTAAATTACCGATGTTATCCATCATGAATTCAGATATGTTGGTGAACTCTGATTTATTTCTTATCTTATACTTTTCAACCAAATCTCTGATAAGAATGGTTGAATACACATCCCTAACGTAATCATACTGTCTGTCCTCAGTCTTATATACATAAGATCCAGGCATACCACCAGTTCGGACATACTGATCAAAAGCTTCATCATACCTGTCTGTAATTCCATAATAAGTTAGATATTCCACGAAAGAAAATGGATATACTTTTATTTCCATCGTTCTCCCTGTAAAAAGTGTTGCTAAATCTGAGCTTAGCAAAAATGCATTTGAACCGGTAATATAAATATCATAAATTCCTTTTGTATAAATACTATTAATTGCAAGTTCAAACTGCGGGCATAGCTGAACCTCATCAATCAATAAAACATTAGTCATTCCCTCTTTGTACTGATCCAAGATATACTTATGCAATGCATGATACTCCAACAAATGATCAAACTCTAATTCCTGAAGGTTTATCATAACAATATTTACCGGTTCCTCTAATGACTGCAAATAAGAGACAAACTCTTGCAGTAATACCGATTTACCACTTCGTCTGATGCCCGTAATTACTTTTATATCCGGTGTCCCATACAATTCAATCAGTTCGTTTAAATACTCTTTTCTTACAATAATCTGCATGCCACCATCTCCTATTCCCACTTTTTTAATAATTTTTATTTTTCGGTAATATATTTTACAGACTGATATTATCACACTCTGTGCATTCTGTCATTATTCTATTCCCACTTTTTTAAAATTATTCATTTTTTGGTATTAGTTTTTAGTTTTGATTTCCTAGACATTTCCCACACTTTTTCAATGGAAAAAGGTGGAAACTATTGCTTCCACCTTTATGCCCACATTGGTGCCTGACACCAATGTGGGTTAAAAACCTCCTATATGATCTCGACTCTTTTCAGTCTTTATCATATAGGAGGTTCTAAATTAATTTCTATAGAAACTCAAACAATATTTAAGCTCTGTTTTCTAGCGTTTCACATTGAATGCTGCTCTTCCAGGATATACCGCACTTGCTCCAAGTTCTTCTTCAATTCTCAGTAACTGATTGTATTTTGCCACACGTTCTGATCTGGAAGGTGCTCCTGTCTTGATCTGGCAGGTATTCAGTGCAACTGCGAGATCTGCGATCGTTGTGTCCTCTGTCTCTCCGGAACGGTGAGAGGAAATTGCCGTGTATCCGGCTTTGTGCGCCATCTTGATTGCTTCCAGTGTCTCTGATACAGAACCAATCTGGTTCAACTTGATCAGAATCGAGTTGCCGCATCCCAGTTCAATTCCCTTGGAAAGTCTTTCTGTATTCGTTACAAACAGGTCGTCTCCGACTAACTGTACTTTGTCTCCAAGCTCTGCTGTCAGTTTCTGCCATCCTTCCCAGTCTTCTTCATCCAATGCATCCTCGATAGAGATGATCGGATACTTCTCTACCAGTTTCTTCCAGTGTTCGATCAGTTCTTCTGAAGTGAACTTTGTGCCTGACTTTGGAAGTACATATTCACCCTTCTTCTCACCCTTCCATTCGGAAGATGCCGCATCCATGGCGATCATGAAATCTTTTCCCTGCTCATATCCTGCATCTTTTACTGCATCTAAGATGTACTGGATTGCTTCTTCATCTGAGGCAAGATCCGGTGCGAATCCACCTTCATCCCCTACAGATGTTGCAAGTCCCTTTGATTTTAATAATGCTGCCAGCGCATGGAACACTTCTGTGCACCAGCGAAGTGCTTCTTTGAAGCTTGGCGCTCCCACAGGCATGATCATGAATTCCTGTACATCTACTGTGTTGGCCGCATGTGCGCCTCCGTTCAATATATTCATCATGGGTACCGGAAGTCTGTTGCCATTCACTCCACCTAAGAATCTGTAAAGTGGAATCTCCAAGGCATTTGCCGCTGCTCTTGCGCTTGCGATTGATACCGCAAGGATAGCGTTTGCTCCCAGATTTGACTTATCTTTTGTTCCGTCAGCTTTGATCATCGCTGCATCTACCGCATAGATGTCTGATACGTCTATGCCTTTCAGTGCATCATTGATCACTGTATTGATATTTTCTACGGCTTTGGTGACACCTTTTCCTCCGAAACGTGAGTTGTCTCCGTCACGCAGTTCCAGTGCCTCGAATTCTCCTGTGGATGCTCCACTCGGCGCTGCGCCTCTTCCAACTGTTCCATCCAGAAGATAGACTTCTGCCTCTACTGTCGGATTTCCTCTCGAATCAATAATCTCTCTTCCGATAACCTTCTCAATTGCTAAAAAATTCTCCATGTTAAGATCCTTTCCCATGGAATCACTTCTGCTTCTTTTGCTCAGGTATGAAGCAGAAGGAGTTCCCCATGATTTATTCACACGATAGTTAGGTTTCTCTAACCATCGTTAGCATAGCATAATGCTTTGGATAAATCAAGAATATATTTTTATTAAAAATGAGAACTTTTACCGATTATCCTAAGTTCGGCTTCTTCGATTTTCTTTCAAGCTTTATGCTTCATAGACTCTTGTTGCGTTTTAATCGCTCTTATTGTTTTTTCAAAACAACTATAGTAATATAGAATTATCACGATTTTCGCTTTCTACTATTCAATAGTTCCTTTTCGCCATATCCGGCGGGGGTTAAAGATGACCCAATAAGTGAATGTAATTGAAGAAATTTTAAAAAAGGACTATTTTTATGAACAATATAAAAGAAAGAATAAAAATATTTTCAGGGGCGCAGCTGAAATACATCGCTTTTCTATCTATGCTTATCGATCACACAAACAAAGCGTTAATCTATCCGATTTTGGATGGAGGATCATTGAATCGGTTGAGTGACTTTTTTGATATTTTGGGAAGAATCGCATTTCCAATATTCCTCTTCCTTCTCGTGGAAGGCTATTTCCACACAAAGAATAAATGGAAGTATTTCATTACACTTCTTGTATTTGGAGTCATATCAGAAATTCCTTTTGATATGTGTACAACAGCTACATTTTTTGAAGTCAACTGGAACAATATTATGTTTACGTTAGCCTTGGTGCTTGCCATGATCTGGCTGATTGATGTACTCAAGGAAAGGATGGCAGCATTGCCGAAAGCTTTATGGTATTTCGTATCATTTCTCATTGTAGCAGTATTGTGCTTTGCCGCAATGAATCTGGGATTAGATTATGAACACCATGCGGTGCTGATCGGATATTTCTATTATATTTTTCATGACCGACAGGCACTTGCGATTCCATTTTCCTATCTTTCTATGTTCAAAGAACCATGGGCTTTGCTTGGATTTGGCCTGACACTTACTTATAATGGAGAACGTGGAAAACAGCATAAGTGGTTTAATTATCTTTTTTATCCAGTACATTTGCTGATTTTAGGAATTATAAGAATGTGTCTTAAGATTTAAGGGTAAGCATCCATAGTCAGCGGAGGAACACTACTTAGTCTAATCCCATGATTGTAGACGCGCTCTGTTCTGCGTTTGCTACATATCGATCACCTCTTCCAGAACATACTGTTCTTTCTACCGCTTTTTTCTACTTTATTCTTTTTATTCATCTCATTGAGGTGTCAGTTTTATCCGACACCTCATAGAATATTTCCCTTTTTATTCGATTACAATCTATGGTTTTATGCGTTTTAACTTGTAAAGTGCTCTTTTGCAAACTGCATATCCTGTACCACTTCTACAGTTCCAAGATAATTATCTTTTTTGTCTCTCACTGCATAATAAGTAACTAAAAATGGTTTTCCCTGCTTTTCCATCCAAACCGGAACGCTATCACGAGTATGATTTTTAAAACTTTCTATAATGGAGCGAACCATTGGTTCTATCTTAGGCGGATGACAAGAGAATACTTCTCTGTCAATTGCCATGCCAGGGCGTTTGAACACTTTCGCTCCTTCATTAAAGAAACGATTTATATTATTATCATCGATAAATGTAATCTCTATTGGCAACGTATTAAGCATAGCTTCCAACTGTGCTGCACTCATATGTCCACCGCCCATTACTATTTCACCTTCATAAATAGCCGCCTCATGACGATTCTTTTTATCCTGCACATATTTTTCTGCTTCTTCCCATCTATTATCAATGCCATACACTAATGCATAGTCTTTGGCATCTTCATAGATTTCATACCATTCTTCGGCTGTAAAATTCATTGCGCAGATAGGGAACAGTATATTAGTCTCTTTATAAATCATTTCATCCGCTCTTGTTAAAACAGCCTGTACTCTTTTAATCCATTCTTCGTCATGATTGCATTCCTTATCTATTGCTGCTAATTCATCTCTGATTTCATCATCAACAGACCACATAACATACGATGGTCCTGATATTTCATAGCGAACTTTAAGGAGTGGATAAATCAAATCACCCTTTTTTGCATAGTGTATTGCTATTTGTCTAAAATCTGATATTTTTTTGCTTACATCTTCGCCCTTTTCCAGTGCACCTCTAATATCTGCTATTTCTTTGCTAAACTTCTCATTTGCTTCTGTAAAAGAATAAAGAGGATGGCCCTTTGTTTCTCTGAGTGCTTTTGCAAGCTCATGTTTTCTGACATATGCATCCGTCGTAGTTGTCATTTCGGATGTTTCTTCCTTTTTTAAAGATTCTTCGACTGCCTTTTCAGCATTTGCTATTTTTTCTTCTTTGGTTAAGCCATGAAACAATGCACTATGCACATCACACAGTTTCTGCACCTCTGTAATAGGTGTTCCCTCTTTTATAAGTTCCTGCTCTGCCTTCATAATTTCAGAAGCATCTACATCAGAAAAATTCTGGACAAAATCTTTTTTAACACTTTCTAAATCTTCTCCATTTCCAAGTCTCTTTAAATAATCCTTCAGTAATACTGTATTGCCAGTCTCTTTGGCTTGAAATTGTTTGCTCCCCATAGAGGAAATATCTGGCATATTACCAGTAATTTCAAAACCATTTTTTATCAGTTCTGCTATAACAACCGGAATCGAAATTCCTTTTGCCTTTGCACCCTTAGGAATTGTCATAATTCGTCCAACGGAGTTTAGCATAGCCGGCTTCTTAATTTCATCAAACCCAAGATTTGCCATAATATCAATCACTTCTGGATAAGTTTTCGTAATATCATACACCGACCAGTTTAAATCAATTTTTTTACTCATAATGTTTTACCGCCTTTCCCCTATTTTGTTTTAAGAAAAATCTATCTCACAATTGTAAATCTGTCTCTTCCCGTTCCCGCCTGATTATTTATTTAATAACTTTTTTAGATCCTCTTCCGGTGTACTAATTGGAGAAATCCCATAATTCTCTACCAGGAAATTCAACACATTTGGCGAAATAAATGCTGGTAATGTTGGTCCGAGGTGAATGTTCTTGATTCCGAGATAGAAAAGTGTAAGTAAAATACATACGGCCTTCTGCTCGTACCATGAAAGTACCATCGACAGCGGGAGTTCATTTACATCACATTCAAATGCTTCTGCTAAAGCGATTGCGACCTTGATTGCACCATAAGCATCATTACACTGTCCCATATCCATGATTCTCGGAAGTCCTCCGATTGTTCCTAAATCTAAATCGTTGAACCTATATTTTCCACATGCAAGCGTCAAAATAATGCTGTCTTCAGGAGACTGTTTTACAAACTCTGTGTAGTAGTTTCTTCCTACTCTGGCTCCATCACATCCACCAACCAGGAAGAAATGTTTAATATCTCCATTCTTTACTGCTTCAATCACCTGATCTGCTACAGATAATACAGTTCCATGTGAGAAACCAGTTGTCACCTGTATTCCACCATTAATTCCAGTCATATGCTGGTCTTTGGTATATCCACCTAAGGCGAGTGCCTTTTCAATCACCGGTGTAAAATCCTTTTCTTCTCCTATGTGTACCATTTCCGGATAAGATACAACTTCTGTTGTAAATACTCTGTCTGCGTAGCTTGGTTTTACAGGCATAAGACAGTTCGTCGTGTAAAGAATTGCTCCAGGAATATTATCAAACTCTTTCTGCTGATTCTGCCATGCTGTACCAAAGTTTCCCTTTAAATGAGAGTACTTCTTAAATTCTGGATATGCATGCGCCGGGAGCATTTCACCATGTGTATAAATATTGATTCCCTTATCTTTTGTCTGCTCTAATAAAAGTTGTAAATCTTTTAAATCATGACCGGTAATAATAATAAATGGTCCTTTTTCAATTGTAAGAGGTACTGTTGTTGGTACAGGAGTTCCATAAGTTGTAGTATTTGCCTGATCTAAAAGTTCCATACATCTTAAATTCACTTCTCCAACCTCTAATACAATAGGAAGCAGTTCATCCATTCCCCAATCCTTCATTCCGACTGCAAAAAGTGCCTTATAGAAGAATTTGCTGATTGTTTCATCAGTATATCCCAGCACACTTGCATGATATGCATATGCAGCCATTCCACGAATCCCAAAAAGTATTAAGGATTTTAAGGAACGAACATCTTCATCCGTAGTCCAGAGAGTATTCATATCAAAATTATCGTTTCTTCCACATGAACCGGAACATGTAAAGCAATTTGGTACTAATTTCTTTTTTGCATTTTCTATCTTATAAATTAAAATTTTTAATGTCTCATCATTAAAGTTTACGTTTGTAACGGTTGTAAACAATCCCTCAAGAACTAATTGATTCATCTCTTCGTTTACAAGGTGCTCATTGCCCTCGACTGCACGAGCAAGTCCGATTAATGCTCCTGTAAGCTCATCCTGTAATCTTGCAGTATTGGCGGACTTTCCGCATACTCCTGCATTTCCGGTACATCCTGTACATCCTGCGGTCTGTTCACATTGATAACAAAACATTTTATTTTCCATGTTTTTCTCCTTTTCTATTGCTTTATTCATTATTTCTTGTTGTTTAATGATACTATATCAAACTCACAACAATTATTCCGTTGTCCAGACAACATTTTTGTTTTGTTTTCGATTTTTGTGATATACTATGGAAAAGATGAAAAAAAGGATTATAGAACTCATGGAAAAATATATGAACATCTTAACGAATACACCTTTGTTTCAAGGAATTTCAGAAGCAGAAATTCTTCCAATGCTTAAATGTCTATCTGTCAGCATTAAAAATTATTCAAAAGGTGAATACCTGCTAAGAAGTGGCGATAAGGTACAAACTATCGGCATGATTCTATCTGGCCAGGCTCTCATAATAAATGATGATGTCTGGGGGAATCGCAATATTATTACAGAGCTGTCATCAGGAATGCTCTATGGCGAAAGCTATGCCTGTATCAGCAGCGTTCCTGCTCAAATCAGTGTCATTGCCAATGAAAATCTCACTGTCATGCTTTTCTCTATAAATCATATTATTACAACCTGTTCTTCATCTTGCAGTTTTCATACAAGATTGATTCATAACCTGTTAGAGATAATAGCAAGAAAAAATGTAAGATTGATGAATAAAATAGATCATATTTCTAAGAAAAATTTACGTGACAAGATACTTAATTACTTGTCTTGCGAATCGATGCATGCCGACTCTAACACATTTACAATCCCTTACGATAGGCAAGGGCTGGCAGATTATCTGAATGCAGATCGAAGTGCTCTATCTAATGAATTAAGCAAATTACAAAAAGAAGGTGTCCTCTCTTACAAGAAAAACACCTTCTCTTTGAAGTATTAGCTGGTTATCAGCTGAATTTGTTGATTTTGCGCTGTCTTTTTTTCTGTTATAGTGGTTAGTATAAACTTACTTTTTATTGTACTTAAGGGAGGAAGCTATGGAATTACGTCACTTATCTGTGCGATGATGTGCTTTTCCTGTATCTGGTAGTAGAATATGCTGGTCAGAAATTAAAACAGGGTGCCCTGCTTGGCACCCTGAAAGATTTTTATGGAAATGAAATTTTCCGGTATACTGCCCCATTCGACGGCATTATACATCTCTTTCTTCCCCTTTTATTTACTCTATTACGTAAGTATCTTTTCCATTCTTCTTCGCCTGATAAAGCAGAGCATCAGATATTATGATGCATTCAGCTAATTTTCTCCCTGCTCCCTTCACACGATAAAGTCCGATGCTGCAATGCACATCCTGTCCCTTTTCTTCTGCTTTATCATGAATCTTTTTTCTGAAGCCTTCAATGCGTGCCGTTAATTCTTCTCTATCTCCGATATTCTGCAGGAAAAGAATATACTCATCACCGCCATATCTGCATGCAATGTCTGACGGACCGCACATTTCCTGAAGTGCTGTGGCTACTTCGCGAATCCAGAAATCACCGGTTTCATGTCCATATGTGTCATTGACAGACTTGAAATTATCGATATCCATAAATCCCAATACTGCCATATCACTTTCTGACATATTTTCTAAACAGTTTCTAACCTGATCCACACCACTGGTTTTATTCCATAACCCCGTCATGATATCGTGGCTCGCTCTGTATTCGGAAATCAACAATTCTCTTTTTGCATCCAGCCACTGATCCGAAACCTGTATCATATGATTTACAGAAATAATCATGGATGAAAAGAAAATCGCCAGATTCTGCAGATACCAGGTATCAATAACATAATCAAGGAACGCAGTAGCTGTCAGGATACAAGCATATATCAGATACAAGCGAAATATTTTTTTGCTATATTGCTTCCTCTCCAACAGCAGGGCAGCTAATAATACCAAAATATCTAATGCAAGCAGAACCTTGATGATGCCATAAAGTCTGCCATAATAAAAATAATTATCACTACTGATATAGAAAAACTCTTTTCTGACTCCCGGCAGTGAGATGCAGATCATGCTAACGATTCCACACAGAATGGACACTGCCAACAAGATCTTCTTTATTTTTACAAATCTGTCGCTTTCATTCATAAGAAATATTGTAAAAACCGTCAGATACAGATACTTTAACAAGTACATTGCATAATTTACGATTTCTAAATTCAAGTACACCCATTTCGCATTCATACCTGCAAACATATAAGTGTCCAGATCCCCCAGCAGCAATGCTGCTGTGATAAAATAGATAATCTTTTCCATCACCTTTTTTTCTCTCTCTTCGAGAGCTTTCACATTGCTGGATGAAAAAACAATATAGGTGTTCATTATAAGGCACCACAATGCAATAAAGCATATATACTGATTCATAATGTTTTGCATATATCTAATGTTCTCCTACGTATTTTGCTGTTATTTTCTTTTCTTACTATAACACAAAAAATAGATATAATCACTTCAACCCCCACCAGTATTCCAATTTTAATAATATTACTTCCTACAAGCATCGCTGCAGCTAACGAATCTATTAAAATATGTGCGATTACGCAGGGCAACACGCCTTTGGAATTTTCTTTTATCGCTCCAAACATAAATGTATTTCCTAATATCATTAGATAGAATATTAAATAATTACTGGAGCCAGCTGTAATCCAAGGTAATCTATAAATTGGAATGTGCCATAAAAACCACACGATTGATATTAAGAACATTTTTAATATATAGGACTTTATATCAAGCTTTGGCTGCAAATACCATCTCCAGCCACATTCTTCTAATCCCCCCTGCAGGATTGTCCATGGCATATAAACCAAATAGATGAACCAATTGCATTTCCCTCAGGAAACAAAAAAAGTAATAGCTCTCCTATAACAAAAGTTACTGCAAGTGTTATTGCAGAATAACATAATGACTTTTTCATCATAATATCTCCGTAATTGAAATTTATCGTTCCCTATATTCCGCCACATAAGTATCTTCACCGTTGATGATGACCGCTTTTCCAAACGTCATCATGTTTTGTAGAATAGCTGTCAATAAGGCTCTGTGCTTCCTTCATTGTGATTTTACCTTCATAAACGGAATTAAAAACAGCAATACTTCTACTGTCAGAGAACCTCTACATGTATCTTTTTTTCCATGTTCATCCTCTTTTCTCTAAATATAACTTTTCAATAACAGCCGCATAGATTTTGGATTCACTGAGTCCAAAATCTTTAAGAACACTTTTGCTATGTATTATCCTTCAACCCATAACACTGGTACAACATATCTGTCATTCATGGCAGAAAGCATATCATCTGTAACAGCAGGAATTACCTTTGTTATCGCATTTATTCCATTTCTTCTCATAGCTGCTTCCTCGATGCCCAGTATAGCTTGCAAAACCCATTCCTCAAATTCCGTTCTCTCTCTGTTGCAAAAATTTATGTATCTGGTCATTAGCCCGACCTGAATTCTTCCAATGCTTCAGCTGTTACAACTATTTTATAATCCATATTTTCCTCTCATATCTGAAATCACATCATCTGCATTTCGGTAATTTCCCTTTTTTGAAGATTCTCTGGATTGTTCCAGTCTTTGAAGCATCTCTTCTTCTGTCATAGATGTATAAGGATTATGCACAGTTCGTTTTATTTCAAATGGAAATCCATTATATGCAACCGCCTGCGTTAAAAACATCCTTATTGCTGATGTCGTGTCAGTTCCAAGATCTTTAAAAAGCTGATCTGATTTATTTTTCAAATCATCGTCTACCCTAATCTGAATTGTACTTGCCATTTTAGATACCTCCTTTTTTCTTTATTATAATGCTATTTCATTGCTAATTCAATACAATTATATTGATATTTCACTTATTTCTATGCACTTATCCAATATAGTGGGTATGGAATCTTGGATTTCAATTGAGGCAAGTATAATACAAATACAATCAGCACAACTTTTTCTTTCTGTACTCATCCAGTTCCTGATGTTCAATAAATTATGATAATATGCTCTGCGTGCCGATAGCAGTGAAGATGTTGTAATTATCGGTGTGCTTATCCGCAAAGATTTCTTTTTCCAGGAATATCTGCCAACTGTTTATACTGATGAAAAATACTTCCCTGACAATCGAGGAAATCTCTGTACTGCTTGGCTACAGCAATCATAGTAATTTTTATAAAGCTTTTAAAGAGTATTATCAAATGACTCCGAGAGAATATCTAAAACTCTCCTGCAACAAATCTTAGAAATTACCACTAAAATTCTTAACATAGGATAGTGACCGCCATACCTCCTGATTCTATAATCAAATTCATCTGTTTATTATATCGTCTAGAACTTTCTGCATCATTTCACTAATGAACAGGCTGGAATTCCTGTAAAATGGGAAATGATTTTCATTATTCAAATCGATATCTCGAACCTTATTTTTACAGTATCGGTTTGGTAACGAATTTCTTTACCGATGTTGTTTTCAATAACGGATTCATATATAATGGTTAAAGATTATTAACCAATCACATTGACAAAAGAGGTTAGAAAATGGAACGCTGTGAAGAACTGCAAAGAATTATAGACGGGTATGTTGCCAAAAGGCTTAGCGAAAATCTAAACGAAACACTTGTTAATCTGACAGACTGCATAAAAGAAAACAAATATGAATTTACCGATGATTGTATAGGTATTATTTCTCCGACATATAATTGGGGATTACCGAGCATAGTAAAAGAATTTCTTGAAAGAACCGAGTTTCATACAAGCTATTTATATCTTATATCAACATACGGCACAACACCAGGTGCCTCCGACGCTCAAGCTCGACGATTGATTAAAGGAAAAGTAAGTGCTTTTTACAGCGTGAAAATGCCCTGTTAATGCTATCGAAATGAAAAACAAACGCCCTATATGGGTAAAAGAAAAATGTGTAATGTGCCTTGGCTGTCTGCACCGTTGCCCTAAATTTGCTATTGAATACGGCAAAAACACGACGAAACACGGACAATATACAAATCCAAGTGTAAAAGTATAAAAACACAGAGCATACTTTCCAAAACGGATTGTATGCTCTGTGATTTTTCAATTTTAAAAAAGCTCCGAGGGAATGAACTTCTCAGGGTTTTAAAGAGTTCAAACCATCTGATTATATAGTCCAATTTTGACTTGCTGTTTGAAGTTCTGTCATATGCTTAAAGATACTGTCTTTTTGCATAAGCTTATCCGGTGTATCACATTCGGCAATTTTTCCGTCTGAGAGAACTACAATTTTGTCTGCATTTTCAACCGTTCTCATTCTGTGAGCGATAACTATTACGGTTTTGTTCTCAATAAGCTTAGACAATGCCGTTTGAATTAGCGTTTCGTTTTCAACATCAAGAGAAGCGGTTGCCTCATCAAGAAGAATAATCGGCGCATTTTTCAAAAATGCACGGGCTATAGAAATTCTTTGACGCTCACCGCCGGAAAGATTACAGCCGTTTTCACCGATTTCTGTATCGTAACCGTTTGCAAGCTTTTGAACAAATTCATCACAATTTGCAAGCTTTGCCGCAACAAGAACTTCTTCGTCTGTTGCACCCTTTTTGCCGAGGCGAATATTTTCGGCAACAGAAGTATTAAACAGCGTAACATCCTGGAATACGATTGAATAAAGACTTAAAAGTGTTTCCGGTTCAACATTTGAAATATTCATACCGCCGACTGTAATATTGCCACTTGTTGCGTCCCAAAATCGTGCAGCCAACCTTGAAACAGTTGTTTTACCGCCGCCGGAAGGACCTACCAAAGCGGTGATTTCTCCTTGCTTTGCGGTAAACGATACATTATCAAGAACCTTTTCGTTGTTGTTGTAGGAAAAGCTTACATTGTCAAAAGTGATATCATAGCCATTGTTGGTAAGCTTTGAATCACCCGACTGCACATCATAGTCAAGAATTTCATTCATTCTGTCTACATTCGTCTTTGTGCTGATTATTGCGGCAAGGTTTTGGAGAGCGGCTTGCATCGGGTCGTAAAGTCGTGAAACCAAAAGTAAAAATACAAAGAATGTAAGCACATCAATCTCACCTTTAATAAGAAGTGCCGAGCCTGCAAGCGCCGTTGTCGCAATGCCCAACTTGAGTACCATTTGTGCGCAGGAAACAAAAACGGCTGTACCAAATTCACCTTTAAGAGCTCTTTTCTCAACATTGTCAATCTTGTCGTCAAGCGATACAAGATATCTTTTTTCGGCATTGTTTGATTTTAAATCGGCAATTGTATCTATGCATTCCTGAATACCATTTGCGGCATCCATTTTTGCATCCATTGATTTTTGCGTCAGCTTTTGTTGAAGCTTTGCCGTAGAAACAACGATAATTATAGCCACAGGAAGAACCCAAAGGGAAGCAATTGCCATTTTCACATCAAAAAAGAGCAAGCTTATCGCTATAATAACCGTCGAAATCATCGAGCCTGCAAAAGGCGGAATGAAATGAGAAAAAGCAGTTTCAAGATATGTGCAATCCGCCATAATTGTACTCGTTAAATCTGCCAAATCCTTTTTTGAAAAGAAGGAGAGAGGAATTTTACGAAGCTTCTCCGCAAGTGCAATTCTTCTTGTTCCCGTTTCAACATATGTTGCAAGGAATGTTGAATTATATTGCCATAAGGTTATTGTAAAAACAATAATCAAACAAACAACGGCACCGATTACATAAAATAAAGTTTTGTCTTTTAAGTTGTTTGCAAGCAAATCCTTAACAAACAAATAAAGGAGCGTAACCGGGAACATAAACGAAATATCTTGCAATGTACAAGCCACTACGCCTTTAATCAAATCTTTTGCACCTCGTCTTGAAAGCGCATATCTGTGCATAAGTTTTTCAATCATTTTTAAGCCTCCTTTGCGACTTTCCATTTTACCGATGTCAAATAGTTTTTGAACATCGAAGCAAACAGACCATTTTTGTCGTTAAGCTCTTTTGCACTTCCCTGCTCAACAAGCTTGCCGTTTTGAAGTACAAAAATACAATCGGCATTTTTAACCGTCGAAAGCCTGTGAGCAATCATAATAACTGTTTTATCCTTTGAAAGCTCATCAAGCGCTTTTTGAATTTTAACCTCATTATCGGGGTCGGCAAAAGCAGTGGCTTCATCCAGAATAACTATCGGCGAATTTTTAAGAATTGCTCTTGCGATTGCTATTCTTTGCGTTTCGCCGCCGGAAAGATATACGCCTTTGCTTCCGATAACCGTTTCGATACCCTTATCAAACTTGTCAATAATATCAAGACATTGCGCTTTTTCAAGAGCCGACATAACATCTTCGATACTTGCGTTCGGTTTTCCGAGAAGAATATTGTCACGAATGCTTGCATTTATAAGCTTGCTGTTTTGGAAAACATATGAAACAGTATTATTAAGCTCTTCTTTTTCAATATTTTTAACATTGACTCCGCCAACAAGCACCTCGCCGCTTTGTGCGTCAAAAAATCTTGTGATAAGATTTGCAAGCGTCGTTTTGCCGCCGCCGGACGGTCCGACAAAAGCAACGGTTTGATTCGGTTTGATTTCAAGCGATACATCGTCAATCGCTTTGGTTTCATCGTCATAGCTGTAGCTTACATTTTTAAATTCAACGCTTGAATCTCTAACCTTTTTTGCTTCGCTTGTTTTAAGAGGCTCAATGTTCATAATACTGTCGATACGCTTAAATGCATCTTCTACAATCATTTTGTTTTCGCTTTGGAACATTATCTTTGTCATTGTAACCGTTAAAACAGGAGTAATAATAATATAGAAAAGAATATTCAATATAAGTTCGTTTGTGACTCCGCCTTTTGCAAAAATCAAACCGCCGAAAATAATAAACGCGAAGATTCCGTTAATAAGCGTCGTAAAAATTGCCATCGGAACACGCAAATTTTGGGTATAATCAATTGCCCATTCGCTGTATGAATCAATCGACTTTTTAAATTTTCTGAAGCTGAACACGCTTTGACCGAACGCTTTAACAACGGGAATACCTCTTACATACTCAACAGCTTCGTTTGACATATTGTCAAGTGCGTTTTGATACTCCTCCATTTTTGTTTGGAGAGTTTTTCCCGTCATAAACACCATCATTACTACAAATGAAAGTACAATCGGTATAAGTGAAATAAGACCGAAGTGCCAATCAAACGCAAGCAAAAACATCAAAAGTCCAATAGGTGTAACTATTGAAGCGACCATATCGGGAAGCTGATGAGCGAGATATGTTTCGGTTGCGCTTGAACAATCGTTTACTGTTTTGCGAAGCTTACCGCTGCCGATTTTTTCGATTTCGCCAAGGGGCAAAGTCACTATCTTGTGCATCATTTGTTTGCGCATATTTGCCTGTACCCTAAATGCGCTCGTATGAGAGCAGAGCAAAGCTGCAATATAAATGAGCATAGATAAAAGTGCAAATATAACGGCAAACACACCGTTTTTAACAATTCCCGTTGCGTTTTGAAAATTCGGCATAACGTCAAGCACTTCTTTGATTATTTTCCATATGTAATAGAACGGAAAAAGCGCAAGAACGCTGCTTACGGCACTGAGAACAAGCGAAATATAAGTAAAACTTTTGTAAATTTCCGCAAATCCCATCAGTCTTGAAAAACTTGATTCCTTTTTTTCTTTCAATTTGATTCCTCCAAATCATTTATTTTTTAGTTAGCCTACACTAACCGCTATATAAAAATTAAAGGGCTTTTAAATCCCTAAAATTTTCGACCAACCTGCAATGTAAAAATCCAAAAATGTAGACACATATTTTTTTGCATTTTCTTTTTTCATATCGTGCTCAATCAGTTCTAATACACCGGTAAACATTCCGCTTGCAATCATATGGCAAACTTCTTTTTCCATATCGGGAATATCATAGCCTTGCTTTTTTAAAATCTTTATAAATTCAAAAGTTTCCGCTACTTCTATTTCAACCATATTATGTACAAAATTTTCATAACAGGTACCTTCGCTTTTGCAAATAATCAATTTAAATTCGTCAAAATGCTCGTAAATATAATCAATTATAGAGTTAATGCTCTTTCTGCTTTCAATGCCCATATGATTTGCCTTTTCTTTTTCGTCAAGCATTTCAAAATCTTCCTGAGCAGACATAAATATGTTCATTATAGCCGTTGCATGTTCTTCAACAAGAGCGGCAAAAAGTGCCTCCTTTCCGGAAAAATAACCGTAAAATGCACCTGTCGTAACTCCTGCCGTTTTGACGATATTGCGAAGCGAAGCAGATTTAAAACCTTTTTCAAGAAACTCCTCTTTACCTGCCGCCAATATGTTTTGTAATGTTGTAGACTCTTCATTTGCCATTTTTGCACCCCAATGTAACACTGTTATATTGCTATTAGTATAACAGTGTTATATCCACTTGTCAAGCCTTTTTTGTACTCGTCATCGGACACCTGTTGTTTTATTCTTCTCATCGGTCTAAACATAAAATCATTCCGCCGTATTATTTGAAATCAATTCTAACAATCTTCATTTTCATCATATTGTCGCCGACTTTTGCCAATATGCGATGTATTCTTTTGACCGACGGCACATTCAGACTTTGATAACCGAGCATATATCCCCTACTTGACACCTCAAATTTGTCTGACCAATGGGCAATTTCCTTTTGAGCATCTCCAACGGAAAAATATGCGTTTACATCTTTAATTTCTGCTTGTTTGAGCCATGTCTTTGATATCATCTTGGCACCTGTCTTGCCGCAGGTATCAAATACAATACGACCTTGTGCAAAATGCTTAGCCATTGCCAAAAACAACGCTTTTACATCTTCTGTAAGGAAATAATAAAATACTCCCGAAGCGAAGAAAATTACTCCGCCGTCGGCTTGAATTTCATTAAACCAAGAGGTATTTTTCAAGTCGGCGGCAATATTTTTTTCACGCTCTCCGGCAGGTAGCAGAGAATTTCTGACTTCTATAACATCGGGGAAATCTATATTATAAATTCGGCAAGAATCGTTATCGCAATTTCTTCCCGTGTTATCCAAACCGCATCCCATATTTACAACTGCGGCGTTTGGATGACTTTTTAAGTATTCCTTAACTTCATACGCTAAATCGTTTTGGCGTATAGCAATCTCCAAAAAGCCGAATTCCTGCATCGTACTGTCGCCCTTTTTCTCAACTTCCGAAAAATCATAATCGATTTGTTCGATTAAGCGTACCGCCGTTTCGTCTTTAAAAAGCTGAGGGAATTTTTCTGTGCATTTCTTTCTTCCGTAAAGTGGAATAATCAATGTTTCCTGAACGGTGTTCTTTTCAATGTGGTACTTCATATGCGTTCTCCTTTACCTCGTATAATGCAAAAAATCCACTTTCAGCTTATCATACGCTTCGGTTTCAATTCCGGTTTCATTCTTCAACTTTTCAAATTCACTTTCCAACATCATAAACTCTTCCCTTGCACTCATTGCGTGATCAGATATGCACAGCTTACCAATAAAATTAGAAAACATAAATCTGTACATCCAAGCACAGAATTTCTTTTTATTTACACAGGTTTCGTATTCCCCTTTGGGCAATATTTCATAGCCTGCTTTTTTCAGCACATCATAACCTTCGATGATAGCATCCATAATGTCTAACGAATACGCTTTATTTTTTTTCAGCAACTTTAAATTACCATTTGCTCTATAGCTTGCAAACACAAGCGGAAGAACAGCACAAGCGTGTGTTTTCAGATAATCATTCATTTTATTATCTATCGTCACTTTTATTTTCGTACCTGCAAATATAGAAGTTATAAATTTATCACTAACCTCCTTGCCATCTGTCCTTCCGATTTCAATTTTATTTAGGCAGATGGAATTTATGTAGCCGTCGTACTTTTTGCCTGCCGCACTAAAAAATGCAAACAATACATTTTTATTCTCCAAATTTTCATATTTCTCAACGGTCATATTGTTACCTACAAACACGATATTTTTGCTTTTGTTGCGTTTTATCATTGGAACAATGCTGTCTAAAGATGAAAATCTGGATACAACAAAAATGGCATCATAAATATCGTCTGTTTGAAGCTTGTCTATAACAGTAAAATAGTCTATTGTTTTCTTTCCAAACTTATGTTTGATTACAAGTCCACCGTTTTTTAAATTTTGGTAGGTTATACCTCTTGCAAGAATGGTTATGTCATTTCCTTTTCGCATAGAGTGTGCCAAATTTGAACCGAGCACACCTGCACCAATAATCAATATTCTCACGTTATCACTCCTTTTTTGCAACCAAAACACATTCCGAAAGCGGTTTACCTTTTACCAAGGTTACCCTTACAACACAAAAGCCTTTGTTACCGACATATTCTTTCAGTTCTTCACTTTGCCATTTATGATAGGTTTTAAACCCGGCTTTTTCCATAAGCCATATCGGCAATTTGGGATAGCCCCTTTCATAAACAAAGGTAGGAGCAAACAAAATTCCGTCTTTTTTCAAAACTCTGTGAATTTCTTTTAATGCTTTCTCTGGCTGTGGCATAATATGTAAAGCATTTGCAATCACGACAACATTAAATTTTTCATCTTCATAAGTCAAATTTGTTGCGTCCTGCACACAAAATCGGAGCTGTTCGCATTTGTGTTCGCCTTGATTGCGTTTTTTAGCTTCTTTTATCATATTTTCCGAGTAATCTGTTGCTTCCCACGAGCCGGATTTTCCTGCCATTAAAAAGGTAATCTGTCCCGTTCCGCAAGCCAATTCCAAGACAGACTTCTCACTGTCTATATACTGTTCTGACAGTTTGCAAATTTGCCCATAAGCGGTATCGTTTTTTGACATAAATGCAGTATATATTCTTGCCATTCTTTCCCAAAAGCCTTTATTTGTGTTATCTGTCATAGAATTGTCCTCCGTTTCCCTGATTACTTTTCGCAAAGCGAACTCATATTACTCTAATCCATGTTCCTCATTTTCCTTTTCCGTATCCGGATACCGGTTCAATAATATCCGCCTATACTAAATTTGAAAGAAGTTTTGACGCACTCGAATTCTTTCTTTGTGATGTTGTAATCTCGAATCTTTCCGGCGTGTTTATAAATCCCACGAAAAAGTTTGCGGTGGATAGAAATATACTCATTCGGAGAAAATGAAAACGCTGTTTCGGAAAGAATTTCTGCAATACGGGACGAAACCTTATCTGCTTCTTCGGTACGTTCATCATCAGATAAATGAACGGGTCTTTTTCCATATCCACTACCTCGCTTCATAGTCTTATAATTCAATCCAATTTGTGCAGACTGTCTGCACGCTCATTCTTTTATTACTCCTATTTTTACGAAAACATTCCGTTTTTTCTATACATTCATTATAATCACATTCTTCATAAATACGCAATGCGATTTTTTCGACAAAACAGGAAGAGAATCTTGCATTCTCTTCCTGTCCGTTTTTTCACTCCTGCTGTATACATCACTTTATATTTCATATACCAAATTTATAAGTCAAGTTTCTTCTTCAGTTCTTCGCGAATTTCAAACGCACTGAATTTCATAGGAATTTCATATGTCTCATCTGCACTGTGCTGTGGATCCCATACTTGTGCGTAGAATGGATTCTTTCTTGCAATCTTCGGATAAGCCCAACTCTTCTTCATACATTCCGGACACCAGTGTCCTCCCTGAAGAGCTGCATTTACGGATAAATCAAATTCATGTCCGAATGCACATTTCCATTTTACCGGAGTATAGATATCTTCAATTTCGCCACCGAGATATTCACCTCCTCTGAATTCTGCTGCTTTCTGCAGATCTTCAGCTGTCAGATTCTCCAGACCTTTGCTCTCATCATATCCATGATCAAGGAATGTTTCTTCCTCGCTTGGACGGTGAAGCTCGAATTTTGTTCCGATCAGTTTATGCTTTTCTTCCAAAGATCCATAGAATGCCTGGATCCAATCTATCTCATTATTTTCTTCTGCCCATCTTGGTCCCATTTCTTTTGAAGCAATTGCTTTATTCTTAGCCTTTAACTGCTCAATATTTGGGAGCATTGCCGCAATCATCGGGTTCTTGAACATACGTCTTGCTGTACTTTCAACCTTTTCCCAGTATTCTTTTCCGGAAATGCAACGGAAGTGGAGATAATTCTCCAGCACATCTGCATCTGTGTAATACTGTCCATGGAAGTTAAATCTTGCCATTTGCTGTGGCTCATAAACTTCTTCAAAACTGTAACCCATTGGATTCAGATTCATATTCATAAATTCCCATGTTGTCTTACGGAATTCTTTCCCACTACTTAAGTTATATGCTTTTCTCCAGAAGCTTTCATCTACCCAGTCTTCACATAAGTTTGCCATACAGATACCGGACTCAATCTGTGTACTCCACTCTAATACGTTGTTCGGCGGCTGATGGAACATGATTGGTTCCTGAGCTGCAGTCTCAGCACTTGGATGCTGACCTGTCTGACGAATGGATACCCAGTATTTTAATCCACAGTCATATAATGCTGCCTCAGTAAATACTTTTGACAATGCATAGTAATCATGGATTGATGGATTCATTGGATCTCCAACTCGTCCGAAATGTACCGGCTCGAGTCGACTTCCCGTCATAGCAACTGTTCCTACATATGCTAAATGAACTTTATCCGGATCTGGTTGTTCCTTAATTGCTTTAATGATATTTAATGTTGATCCGATATTCGTATACAAGGTCTCTTCCGGATATTTATCTGCTGCCGGAGATACCATTGCACCGATATGTAATACATAATCACAACCATCTACACACTTTTTAATCGTATCGTAATCAGCCATATCTCCCCATACAACTTCAAGTGCCGGGCACATATGCTTCTTAGCAAATAGACGATTCTTATCGGATGGTCTAAGCAGCGCACGTACTTTGAAACGATTTGGTCTTGCCAACAGCTGTTTCAGAGTCTGGCCACCCATCATTCCGCTTGCACCTGTTATAAATACAAGCTTTTTCGGTTTTGATACATCTCTGTGTACATCTTCACGGTCAAATGTAAGGGCAGCATCCATTGCTTCTCTCGTAGCATTCAATGCACGTCTTGCCATGGCTGCATCACCAATCTCAAAGTAGCCGATACTATTTTTATAACATGTCTCTGCAAGTGCACTTCCGTCACGCTTTTTAGCGCCGATCGCAAGCACTGCTGTATCACATGGGAACTCTACCTTTTCCCCATCTTTTTCTCCAATCACGACACCGTCACCAATCTCTGTAACCTTTACAGATGTAACAGGAATAATGCCTGATTTCTGGATTTCTTCACCCATACAGATTTTTCTTGTTGTTCCCATATCGGAGCAAATATCCGGAAGCATTTCAAGAACAGTTACTTTCAATCCTTTTTCTACCAGATACTCTGCTGTTTCCATACCGACCATACCCCCGCCGATCACAACAACATTTCCTATAACTTCTGTTTTACCGTCTAATACATCATGAGAATCTTTTACAAATGCTTTCTCTACGCCCGAAATCTGAGGAACGATTGACTCTGCACCGATTGCATTCATAACTGTATGTGGTTTGATTTCTTCAATCAGTTCCGGTGTAACTTTCGTATTCATGCGTATATCAACGCCCAGTCGTTCTGCTTTTTTCGCCATTGAAATTGCAGCGGCCTTCATTTCTTTCTTACGCGGCGCCTCACCTGCTGTTAAGAATTGACCTCCTAATGTATCTGTAGCCTCACAAAGAATCGGATTGTGTCCTCTCTTCTTTAAAATGATTGCCGCTTCTAGTCCTGCAATACCGCCACCGGCTACAAGTACTGTCTCAGGTTTTTCTGTCGGATGGATCTCGCATTCCTTTTCACGTCCAAGTGCCGGATTACGAAGACAGGTAATACATTCCATATCCATATTTTCAAATCCATCATAGCAGCCCTGATTACATCCTACACAGTAATCAATCTCGTCTGTCTGTCCTGCTTCTGCTTTCTTACAGAAATCAGGATCCGCAAGCTGTGCACGTCCCATGACAACCATGTCTACTTTATCTTCTTCCAGTATCTTTTCTGCAAGTTCAGGTGTATTGATACGGCCAACTCCGATTGTCAGCATACCTGTTGCTTCACGGATCTTCGCTGCATTATCAACATTAAATCCCTGCGGAAGATCTACCGGAGGAACTTCAAATTTTAATCCATTTGACAAAATATTTCCTCTGGAAACATCCAGAACATCAACACCGGCCTCTTGTGCAAGCTTACAAAAATCAATGACTTCTTCAATCGTAAGACCGCCTTCGAGGTAATCATCATGTGCATCGATTCTCATTAATAAAGGCATTCCCTCCGGCATATTAGCACGAATCGCACGAATACACTCTAATGGGAATTTGGCACGATTTTCAAAAGATCCGCCATACTCGTCTGTTCTTCTGTTGATTCCTCCGGACAGGAAAGAATGTGGCAAATATGTGTGTGCACAATGGAATTCGATACAGTCATATCCTGCCTGAACTGCACGATTAGCAGCCTTTCCATAAGCATCTACTACAACCGGGATCAATTCCTTTGGCATTCCCGGAATTGTTACCTCTGCGCTGATTGGCATATCACTTGGAATAATGATCTGTGCTGCACGGTCAGAAGATACCGCAAGAGCTCCCAGCCATAACTGAACACCGGCTTTACCGCCTTCTGCATGGATTGCATCTGTTAATCGTTTCATACCTGGAATATACTCGTCTTCACTAAGGGAAAGAAAACGCTTTGGTGCTGCAGGTGAATAAACACTTGTAACTTCTACGATATTCAGTCCGCTTCCGCCTTTTACACGTGCTACATGATAATCGATCAGCTTGTCTGTAACTTCACTTCCATCACCTGAAAATTTAGTTCCCATCGCCGGAAGAATAATACGATTCTTCAATTCCATATCTTTTATTTTTATAGGACTAAATAATTTTTCAAACACAAAATCAGCCTCCTTTTTCTTATTTAATTTTTCAAGAATGCCCCTTCATTCTTGTTACGAGTTTTGCGTTACTTATAGTTTACACTGTACAGAAGAATGCACGTCAATAACGCATTATCGCCAAACTTCTCTCTTTAATTTTCACCTTTTTTCGACTTAGATTAGTTAAAATTCCCACAAGAAATATGTGATCAAGAAATAATACGCTTTCAGCTGTACAGTTGACTGTACGCTTTTGAGTGAGTATACTATAATTATATCTATGATGATGTTGCAAGGAGGGTGTTGTTATGCGAATGCAGGACATCTGTAAGATCAGCGGATTTACGAAAAGAAATATTCATTATTATATTAAAGAAGGGTTGCTTTCTCCTGTTTCTGATGAACAGAACGGTTATTATGATTTCTCAGAAGAAGAGGTAAAACGACTTGCTTTGATCCGTTTATTTCGAAGCGCCGGTCTTTCTATTTCTGTGATCAGATCCATTTTAAATACGCCTGATAGTACCGGACTATATTTAAACCAGCATATCAAAGAGCTTCAGAAAGAACAAAAGCATTTAGAAGGAATTTTAAATGCGATGAATGACCTTTTTGAACGACTTCCGGTCAATACAGATATTGATAAATTATATAATTTAGGAGTTCAGATTCATATACCGGAAATACAAGCTTATACGGAAAATGATTCTTTTGATGCAAATGATAAACTTCAGGTCAACCGTATTCTGTGGGTTCACTTCCTTCCGGAACCACCATTAACCGAATATCAGGAATTTCTGTGGCAGAAATTAAATCATCTTACAAATATTCAGTACAATGAAAACTGCCAAAAGATTAGTCAGTTCCTTCATACGCTCAGCATCACCGACATTGATCGGTTGTTCAAAAAGAAAGACAAACATATCAATTATGTTGCATCATTGGATCAGGAAGGCTGTTTGCAATATGCGGAAGAAATGAAAAACCGAATCCACTCATTTACAAAAAATGATGAAAATATTGATGCATGGAAAAGATATTATTCTCTGTATATTTATCCAGAAATACAGATTTATGACAGCGAAATCTGTTCGATTATGTTAGAGATTAGTCCGCTGTTTGTTAATTACTGCAACAATATCCACATTGCTTGTGAAAGAGTCTATGATTGGCTGACCGAGGCTTCTGAAGGAAAAGACCTTGAAACACTGCTTCTCAAATTACTGGAAGACAAAATCGATTTGATTCACAGTCAGCATGGTGAGCTGGAGCTCTTAGCAAATTTCCCACAATTGATACTTGGAGCCGACTGGTAAAACATAGAAAAAGGGGAGCATAAGTCACTACAATCTTACGCTCCCCATATTATTTTGTGGTAATCAAAATTTTTGAATTCTACAAACTTGTATTTTACTTTGTAACTATGACTTTTCCTTCAGAATCCAGAAGAGGTGTAATACCAGCCCCGTATCCAGATTTCCAACAAAGATAATTAACTCCAGTTTCCTTATCTACAAGAATTTAGCGAATCCCTTCATTTTTAAGCGAACTTCCATCTCTAAATATAACTTCAAATCTTTCTTCTTGCTTTGCCATGTTTATTCCTCCTCGTTAAGCGCACAATCCCGATTTCTCGGTTTCAAAATCCGTAAATTGGTATTCTACGACTAAAAATCTGTGAACTCAAATATATCCTCAACAGTGTGACATGCTTCATAGTGCCTGACACCTTGTATTTTTCGAATATTCCATATTATTTTTGAGACGAAGCGATGACCTGTCTGAACTGCTCTAAATCCTGTTCATCCGGATGTGAAACTGCCCTGTCAAAATTTTCTATCATAGCATCAATGTTCGGAACTGGCAGTGGACTATTCTTCATTTTCATATATCGCTCCCTCACGGAATTTGGCATTTTCCCCTGACACATATAGCTGCCACGCAAAACATTACTGTGATCAAGATTTTTTTCTACCTTTTTCAGAATCTTATCAAAGTATTCCGAATCCCCTCCGAACCCAGCTGTGCCGAACAAAAATACTTCTTTGCCTTTGATTTTTTTCAAAAAAGTTCCTATCTCAGCGTTACAATGTCCCTTGTCCGTCCAAAATCCAACATAATAACAATCTGCATCCAAAGGAGCTGCCTCCGGAGAACCAAAATATTTTATTGTTTTTTCCGGAAGGACATTACAGATCTCATCAGCTAATTGCTTTGTATTACCTGTTTTACTGCTGAATACAACTGCATTTTTCATATTTTTAATTTCATGCAAACACTCTTTTTCCATCTTTTGCCTCCATAAAATCCAGTTTACAAATCCATTGTGATTTGCATAGACACAGTATAGCATAATTACCGTGTCTATGCGATAACTTTACTGTTTCTTTATCATCCTGCCTAGAACATTCCGATATATCGTGCCTGCATAGCAGCAATGATACAAATTGCTTCTATCATATCCCTTTCCATATCGCTGAGTCAGTTCTTTAGAAATTTTCTTTATTACCTTTAACCCATACTCCGAGCGTTCATCTCCACCTAATTCTTCTTCTGCTATTCTGTAACCAATCAACCAATTTCTCTGCACGAGCAATGTATTGACAGCCTGATATGCAGCTTTTTGTGAGGACTCAATAATCCCACACATATCATTTAAGATGTCATCGGTTTTAACAAAATTATCCATAAAACTATTTTGACCGATTTTTTCTAATTTATTCTCCATAACCATCGCTCCTTGGAATTTCTAATTACTTCTTGAATTTATATCTTCCTTTTCCGTAACCGGATACTGGTTCTCATCCACAATCTCTGTATTAACCAGAACAACTCTCTTCACATGATAGACTGCTTTTGCATCTTTCGCTAATTCCTGAAATGTATGCAACCCCATAGAATATAATTGTGCCCCTTCCTCATAACGGACAAATTTCTTTCTTCCGACCTGCACCAGCTTTTCCAATTCTGGAATTTCTTTTCTGACTTTAGGCATGAAAAAACCTCCTTCCTTCGTACATAAAAAAATATCTTTCATATATACAAAAGAAGGAGGGTGAAAATACAGCCTCTGATATGCAATTTTTTTTAAACAAGTTATTTCCATACATTTTCTTTCGATGACCACATCCCAAAGAATTCATCTTCTCGCAGTAGTGCTCCATATACAGGGCAAATAAACCGATTAATCTGAACCAATACAGAAGAAAAATCCGGCTTTTCAAGCCCTGGTCCTGGATTGTAATTATTCCACAATTTTTGAAGGAATTCATTCTGATCAAATGCTCTTATTTGTTCCATGCTATCTTTCTCGTATGGCGTTCCTCTATGTTGCAAGGTTTCAGAAATTGCTTCCTGCAACACCCTGCCTTCAAAATCAAATACCTGCGACCAGTAATAAATATCATAAAAATCTTTCATCCTACTAGAAGCAGTCATTCTCTTTAAGATGGCATCAAATTTCTCTGCCATTGTGCTCTCCAAAGAATATGTATAAATATTTGGTTCCTCAAAGCCTTCCAGCCTAGTTGCCACAGTTCGCTTAACTGCACCAGGTACTATCACGTCATCTACACCAATATCAACAGAAAATGGAATTCTCACATTTTTGATATGAGCCATCAAATTAATACCTATACCAGGATACTTTTTCTCTGGAGTGATTTTCCTCGTTCCTAGCACTTCCATACTAATAAAATCATTGTGAGTATCTGTTTGGCAAATTTCCTCCATGATTGTTTCCATCCCAGCTACATCATTTGACATTCTTCTTAGCATGAAATCAATATCCATAGTTGGTCTGCCCTCATAATTTGAAATAGTGTATAAGAACATTCCACCTTTCAAAACAAGATTCTCTGCATATCCTGACATTTCAAGCTTACGAAGAAACTCTTCCTGTGCAAAAAGCTGTAGACAAGTCTGATAGTTGATTCCTGTTTCTTTCGCCTGTTTCTTTAATCTTGTGAGCACAGATGCACCCATATCTTTTATCTCTTTTACAGCCATATTCCAACCACCCTTCTTGCTTTCTTCTCCACACCAAGCTTTGAGGCATACATCATTAGTTTCGCAGCATCTTTCTTTTTATCACCAATATACCTTTGGATTACAGTATTAAAGACCTCTCCATCCATCGTATTAACATGACGCAAACAATCACATACAACACGCTCTCTGTCATAAATCTTTACCGTAATTCCATCTATGTTTCCTTCACTCACACCAATATTCAACCTGGATGTTTCAATAAAATGTGGTTTTATGATAGGAAAATCTAGCTTGAATTTGTTTCTTGCAGACTTATTATCTACAGCTATATGCCAGACTCCTGGCACACGATCCGTATAACCATAATACATCGCAGCTGACATGTCACAGATAATAGCTTTGGGAAAGAGTGCCGTTATTACTGACACTTCTGTAAAAGCCTTTTCATCCTGCCATTGATAATAACCATACTTAATCTTTTCTACGCTTCCTTGTTCTATTAGATTTTGAAGTACCTGATAAGATATACCTTCCCTTGTAAGTTCGCAGGTACGCATTATTCCTCCATATCGTTTAAATATTGATTCATAATTCATAACCGTATTCATGCACATCTCCTTAAACAACTTCATACAATTTCTTAATAGTTTTTGTACCAAGTTCTATTATACACAAATGTCGAGAAAAATCAACTTGATACAAAAAGTAATATGTTTTTGTATCAAGTTCCAAAATTCTTTCTCTCACACCCTGTATTTTACCCCTCCATCTTTTGTATATGTAAGAGGGTTCGTAGATTAGTGCAAGATCCACCCAGGTATTACCGTATCGCCATTTTATGGCTACGGCATACCTCCGGGTAAGTCTCTTGATGGGGATTCCGATTCCCCATACCCTCGTACAGACATCAAGGATATCTGTTGGCTCTCTATCTAAGATAGTCGCAGCACCTTATATAACCGGAAGGGACAGCCGGTTAAAAAGTGTAATCGCACATCCAAGATGTCTTATCAAAAAGGAAGGAGGACTATGGCACCTAAGAAGAAAGAAAAGAATCTCATGAGAAGTAACATCATCACGTTAAAATTAACGGATATTGAATTGGAAGTGTTAAATGAAGCCGCTGACATTACAGGACTTTCCCGTTCTGAATATGTGAGAAAACTTCTGCTTGAGAAGCAAATCAATCATCAGATTGAAGTTGTTGCAGACATGAACGATCTCAGAAAACTGGTCAGTGAATATGGAAAGATTGGATCAAATCTCAATCAGATTGCCAAGCATTTTAACAGTGGTGGAAGTCAGTCTCGTGCTGTAGAAAATGAAATCCATCAGTGCATCACTGACTTATTTCAGCTGAGAAAAGAAGTACTGAAACTGGCAGGTGGTATGAATGGCAATCGTAAAACATATTAAAAGCAGAAATGCAAATTACTCAGCTGCTATCAATTATCTTCTGTTTGAACACGATGAGAAAACTGGAAAAAAGATTCTGGATAAATCCGGTCGAAGCATCCTTCGAAAAGAATTTTATATGGATGGGGTGAACTGTGATCCGATGTCTTTTGACAAGGAATTTGAACTGACAAATGCTCGTTTTCACAAGAATAAGAAACGTGAAGATATCAAAAGTCACCACTACATTATCAGCTACGATCCACCGTATTCCTTACGCAGAAAGAATATTTGCGAAATGCAATTGATGAATGCGCTGCCACATCCAATAGTTTTGATGAATTCCAATCCAAACTTCTGGAACAATTTCAGATCTCTGTGATTGAGCATCGTGGCAGATACAGCTATCTTCATCCTGATCGGCAGAAGCGGATTACTGAACGAGCACTTGGAACACGATATGGAAAAGAACATCTGGAACAGACCTTCTTACACAAGGATCCTTTGGCCATTCTCTACGTCAGATTTCACCTCCGCCTGGTTGTAAATCTCCAGACAAATGTGAAGGCAATGCAGACACAGCTTGCTCAGCATCGGTCCGATCTAAGGATTCTCAACGATCAGATCCGTTATACCGGACAGTACTATGCAAATAAGGAAGTTTATTCCCAATTTTCAAATGCAAAGTACAAAGGAAACTACCGGAAAGAACATGAGAAGGAAATTCAGAAATACGAAGAAGCCAGAGATTGGCTGAAATCCTTTTATCAGGATGGAAAAATGACAAGCCTGAAAACTCTTGCTTTACAAAAAGAAAAACTGCAACAGCAGATTGCTTCCGAAAAAGGAGCATTAAGCAGCTTGAAAGAAAAATTAAAAGATCTGGTAAAGGAGGAACGGGCCTATGGATCACATTGAAACAGCCATCTTAAACTGCTATGGAATTCAGGAAGCAGAACAGAATATGGTCTTTGCTGCCAGACTTACACAGCACGGTCATACGATCCAGAACATGGCGGATCTGATGGAACTTTACCATCAATCCTACAGTCAGAAAACCGTAGAAAACATTGCTAGACCTCCTCATCCAACCGTACAGAAATTCATGATCATTACCGTGGCTGTTGTTGATGCAAGCAGACGTTTCCTGGCACAGATCACAAGGCATCAGAACGAAGTAAAATACATGAGTGCATCTTTGCAGTACAGCAACTATTCCGGTCACGCTGCATTTGCTATTCCATATGAAATTATGAAAGCAGATGAAGAAATCAAGGATATTTACAAGAAAAGCTGTCAGTCAGATTTGAATCACTATGCAGAGCTTTGTGATTTAGGCATTGATCATGACTCAGCCGGATGTGCTACACCTCAGGGACTTCGAAACGTACTGATCATCAGCGCGACACCTTCCCAGTGGAAGCATATGATTGGCCAGAGAACCTGCCGAAGAAATACAGACGAAACCAGGATTGTAATGCTCTATATCTGGCAGAGATTATACAAATTAAGTCCAATCCTTTTTGCACCATATCTGACCGGTCCATTCTGTCAAAGAGGACGCTGCATGGAAAAACAGATGTCCTGCCAGAACCCTATTTCAAAATTTTGGATGCCGTCAGATATCTTAAAAGAAGATTATCCATTGCTCATCAGGAAGGAGGTGAGCCGCCATAAAGATTAAACTGATTGACTTTGGTCTGAAAGCAAATCATCATCCATTCCGGCCACATGAAAATAATGCCAGTGCTGATGTATTCATGCCTTATGATTACACATTACAACTAGGCGAGGTTGCTAGGATTCCGCTTGAATTCGGTCTCATCATCCCGGATGGATTTGCCGGATATGTCTTTCCTCGAAGTAGCATGGCAGCAAAAGGACTGGTATGCGAACTTCCACCGATTGACTCCGGTTATCGTGGTGAGATCCATGCCATTATCAGCAACGTAAGCACATCGTCTCAGACCATTCATAAAGACACACTGAATAAGCATATGGATGCTTTCTGCCATTGGCTTTAATTTCTCAGGTAAATCCGCAACCGTTCCATTCTTAATATCCTCGCGATATTTATCTGTAACTTTTCTGTCCATATCGACATAACCATTCTGAATAAGATAAAATTCGATGTCATTTGCGGTTTTGTCATCAATCAATGTAGGCTCTCCATCGACTTTGACATATTTCCCTTTAAAATATTCACTCGTTGCTTCCGTTGGTCTGTCATAAAGAACCGTCTTAATATCAGACTGCAAATCAGTAACAAACGTTTTGTAACTTTCACTAGCAACTACCGTCAATGTGTTAATATCATGTATAGATTCTCCCAATGCCTGAATATCCATACGATTTCCGCCCTGATTTACACAAAGTCGCAGTCCACGTCCTACTTCCTGACGCTTTGCGGTATTGCTGTCTGAATGCTTCAACGTACAGATCTGGAACACATTTGGATTATCCCAGCCTTCACGAAGTGCTGAATGTGAAAAAATAAACCTTGTCGGTTCCTCAAATGAGAGTAGGCGTTCTTTATTTTTCAAAATCAAGTCATATGCTGAAATATCGTCTGAGAACTCACTTCCACGTTTAAGTTTACTATTAATAGCATGTCCTTTTTTGTCGATACTGAAGTATCCCTTATGGACGGAACTCACATCACTACAAGTTGATTTCAAATATTTCTGATATGGTGTGTCGAGCAGTGTAACGTAATCATTAAGTACATTCATGTATTCCTGCTCAAACATCTTCCCATACTCTCCCAGCACTTCATCTCCGTTTTCATCATATTGCCGGTATTTTGCTACTTCATCAATAAAAAACAACGATAAGCATTTAATCCCCATATTATAGAGCTTTTCTTCTTTTTCAAAATGAGACAGAATGGTTTCTCTAATCTGAATACGCCGCATATCATTTTCACTCACATCTCCGACCACATCTCCTGCTTTGATTACTTCGCCATTGGTAAATGTCACTGTTCCTTTAAGTGGATCAATTTCCGAAATCGTATATCCTTTATACTGTTCCATCTCCTGAGAAATATAATACAAATCATCCCCAACACCCAGAGTTCGTGGTTCTCTATTGATGGACTTATTATAACCAATCTCCAATTCAATTTTTGCCATTGGTGGCTTTTTGCTTGAAAGAACAATCTGCTCCAGATATAAATAACTGTCTGTCCCTCTAAAATTCTTAACTTCAAATCCTTTTACTTCGATTTTCTTAACCAGTTTCTTATTGAAAGCATCCAATGCATCAAGCACATAGATAAGGTTATGTTGTTTCTTATGCGTTGCCGAATAATTAAGTGTAAACAACGGATTAAAGTTTTTAATTGCTTTTTGTGTTACATCTCCTCCCATCTTCTGTGGCTCATCCAGAATGATAATCGGTCTATTCGCTTTAATAACATCAATCGGTCGACGAGATGCAAATTCATCACGCTTAGAATAAATAATACGGGATTCTTTACTTCGTCCACCTTCTTTTAGCGATGCCGCAAAAGCCTGTGTATTGATGATCATTATATTGATTCCAGAACCACTAGAAAAATTGTCAAGTTCATTTAACCTTGAACTGTTATATACAAATGGTCGGATTTTTTTATGATAGTACTCCATAAAATGGTCCGCAGTTATATCAAATGATTTCTTTACACCCTCACGAATAGCAATACTCGGTACAACAACAATAAATTTACTCCAGCCATATCTTTTATTCAGTTCGAACATTGTCTTGATATATACATAAGTCTTTCCTGTTCCTGTTTCCATTTCTATATCAAGACTACATTTTCCCAAATCTTTAACCAGTGAAGCTGACGTTTTAATATTGTTCTGCTTTTGAATGGTTTGAATATTCTTTAAAAGCTGTTCATCCGATAACTCAATCAACTCATTTTTATATCCTATATCATCACTTGGATCATAGTAACCAGCTTCATCATTATTTAAATTCAATGTCATCTGTGTGCCATTAGGCTTTATTTTTCCCAAATCACGAATATATTTAATCTTGTCATGATACCCTTGTCCGTTAAATACTTTTACTACTGCTTCAACCGCCTCTGTTTGATATTGTTGTATCTTAAAGTTAAATTTCAACTATTAGCACCCCCCATCCACGAAATCACGCATTATCCTATCTAAATTCTCGTACCACTCATATGTATTCTCATATGCAGCAATGTGATTGAATGTCGGAAGCAATTCATCTAACAATTCCATTTCACTAATAAGACTTTGAATATCAGCACTATCAACAAAGGTACTACATCCCATAATATTTCCTAAATACTGCATACTATGAACAAGCAACTGATATTTATTTTCTACTCCTTGCAAATTCCAATATTCTTCCTTAGCTATTTCTAGAATTGATTTTGCCAATTCTTCCTGGGTCATATCTTCGAATTTTGCTATGTCAATATATTTTTTTACTCCAAACAATGTCGCCGAGTATTCACTATACACATTAAAAGTAATATTCATAGGACTTTTCTTTAACAGTTCAATATCATTGTCACAAACCACCTTATAAAACAAAACATAATCAATCAAGTGTTTGTATTCATGAAAAGCCGTCATAATATCCAACATAGCCTCTGCTCTTTGTAAGAGCGATGATCAATTCTTGCTGCCATGTGACATTCCCGGAATTTTTCGTTCACCTTCTCTGTCCACGCTCTTCTCCATTCCTTTAAAAGCTCCGGATCATTCCATCCGGTAGTAGAAACAGCATTGAATATATCCTTTCCTTTGGCATCTTTAATCCGATTTCCGTCTTCATCCAAAACATATTCCCGTTTCTGCTTGTTTCCCCAGCTTCCTTCTTCTGTAAAAGGACGGATTGGAGCAAGTACATGAAAATGTGGATTGTCTGGTTCATCTTCGTTCTTTGATTTTCCCTCATGAACTGCCAGATCTACAATCATGCCACGAGCTACGAACTGCTCCCAGCAAAACTCTCTCGCCAATTCTATATTTTCATCCAATGTCAGTTCATTTTGTAAAGCAATATCAAAAGAATAAGCTAACTGTGCCCGTTTACTTTTCTCTATCTGCTCTACCTCATTCCAAAGTGTTTCCCGGTCAGACAAACGTTCCGGCACATATTCCGGTGTCAGGATTTCTGTGAAAACCACTCCCGACTTTTTTGTATAATCATGCGTCTGTCCATAGTAATCGTTATAAAGCTTTTGCCCCGAAATATAAGCTGCGGAATTAACCACTGTCTGACCTTTTCCTCTGGAAACTTGCTTTACTGAAAAATGATACAGTGCCATTAGCCGTCATCTCCTCTTTCTGCTTTTTCAACTGCTTCTGCAATTTGCTGTTGTTCTTTGTGTAAGGCTGCTATGTGAACCTGTCGCACAATACTTTTGTTGTAACTACTGTTCTGTAACTGCTCCATAACGTCCTGAACTTCTTCCTGTTCCAGATCTCTTGATAATGGAAATGCTTTTTCAAACTCTGCCCCTTTAACAATCAATCTGTGGGAACGTTCCTTCCGTTCCACCAACTTCTTTCTCTGCTCCAGAATATTTTTATTGTGGATCGCATATTCCAGTTCCTTTTTACTTTTTTCCATGTTGGCTTTCAGTTCTTCCAGTGACATAGATTCATATTTGGGATTTTTTGCTCTGCTCAATTTTTCAACCTCCTACTTTTCTGTAAATAAAAAGAACCGGTACAATTACTGGCACCGATTCTTGATGTAAAACTGAGATATATTTCTAAACCAACGAAATGTTTATCTCATTTTTTAATATTAAATTTTGAAACACTATAAGTTTGTATTTTTCTAAGAAAATAAATATTGTATCTTAAGCCCCCACTTTATTTTTTACATCATTACACCACTTTGACAAATTGGATTGCACATTAGAACATCCATCCAAATGTGCTAACACGTGTTTCTCATTCAAGAGATAAATAAAACAGAGTATTTCTTTTGCTGTCCTTTTCTTTTCCGAATCAGATATTACTGTAAAAAAATTCATATCTGACATTGATCTGGTTTGATCAAGTCTATGGCTTCCATTATTCAATATCAATCTATACATTAAATTTTCAAAGTAACTTTGATATTCTTTTTCTGGTAGTATTGCTAATATACTTCGATCTGTAGAAACCTCCTCAATACCTTTTTTGTATTGAAATGTAGAAAATGCTTCCAATACTTGTCTCATAATATTGCCTATTACCAATTCATATTCATCAGCATCCCCCAAAGCAAATCTATACACAATTTTCATTAATTCTGTATATTCTTGACGCCCATTATGCGGAAATGGAATTAATATTTTATTTTTCAATTCATATCGTTTATAAACAGGCTTATCTCCACCGTATTTCACTTTACTTGCTTCAATCAACTCTCCAAACATTTTTTCAGAATCATAATATGTAAGCAAGTCATGTGTCATAATAATTGATTTTGTATATTCATTTCCAAGCAAAAATTTTCCTAGTTGATATCTTAGGAAAGACATTATCCCAGTCTTATTCTCCATATCAAAGCTTGACACAGGATCATCAATTAACAGCAAATATTCTTTTGTATAAGCAGTTGTTTCTTCCTGATTTTCTAAAATGCTTGCAAAAAAATAACACAGTCCTATTATGTTTCTTTCTCCCTGCGATATTTTAGAGGGCTGTACAGTTTTCCCATTAGAAAGCAATACATAATTATTGTTACGATAATCAATTTTGAATCTATCGTTTGAGAAAAAAATATAACTTAAATTCCTATTAATAATCGAAAGAGCCACCCTAACATTTTTTTGTTTCGCTTCTAATTCATCCACAAGCTTTGTCAAATTAGTGCATGTAGCTCGTCTTTCCTCTAACTTCTCATGTTCTTTTTTCAATTGTGCTTTACATGCTAGATATTGGATATATAATTCTCTAATATCTAGATATGCAATAAGATTATTGATTTCAGTTAGACGCTTTATTATCGGTTTTGTATCAGTAATTTTCTTGTTATATTCCAATCGCTCATTTTCTAAATTTTCAAGTGCTTTATTCAGTTGTGTCAATAAATTCGAAACTGATATAATCTCCCCATTACATATAGAATACGGATTATCAATCTTACTTTGAATCAGCAAATTATTATTCCTAATCCCCATATTTATTTGTGCTAATATTTCTAAACATGAGTTCGTAGACATTTCCAATTTTGAAAATGGTGAAAAATCAATTTCTATTTCTTCTGCCATAACTGTACGCAGTTCTGCTAAGTGTTCTTCAACCGTTTTACTTAGTACTTTCTGAACGCTTTGCACTAAATCCTGTTTATACTTCTCCGATACCGGTTGCAGACATGTAGGGCATATATACGTTTCAGTATTTGAAAAAATATCAATCATATCATTTAGCTGACTACTTCTCCCTGTTTGTGCTAGTTCAAGTAAATAACATTCTCTTTCTGACAATTCCGGTCTCTCAATTTTTGTTCTTAAAAGTTTTAAGATATTTGTCTCGTCATATTTTTTATTAAATATAGGTACTTTTGTTGATATTGCTGCATCCCCTTGCTGCGCTATACGCAATACTTTTAATGTTTCATTGAACTCTATAATTAATTGATCTCTGGTTTTTGTCGTAGTAAGGGTAATAAACTGCTTATATGTATCATCTCGAACCCCTGTATTCTGACGATTGTTTTTTATTAACTTATCTCTTCCAGCCCAGCAATCATCTCCTTGTAATGCTAATCTCATCTTTTTTATATGATACTTTGGCGAATTCTTACATTCAATTTTTTCATTCTCTATTAGTGTTTTTTCTTGGATGTCAAATTCCCCCTTAGCTTTCTCTAAATTTTTTTGAGCCTCCTGAAGCTGCTCTGCAATCTCAACTTGGTGTCCTAGCATAATAATTGTATCTAATCCTGACTCATGGAATTTTACATTCTTATCTATATATTCTTCATCAAATACAAAAATATGCGACTTTTCTTCTTCTGTTAATTCAATTGGCAAATTGTTAATGCTTAAAAATTCAGCTTGACTAATTGTATCCTGACTCTCACCCTTTGCCTTTCGTACCGCTTTAGCCAATGTACTCTTTCCTGCACCATTTCTCCCATAAAGCAAAGTCCCTTTAACTGGCTTAACCTTATTTCCCTCATGAGGATCTAATAATAATATATTCGTTACTTCATCAAAATTAGCACCACATAATCTTATGCCTGCAATATCTCTTAACATTTAAAATTCCCCTTTAAATTTTACATTTTCATTCAAATACCATATTCTACCTTCTCTGTCGATATCATCTGTTTCTAACTCATTTGATTAATATAAAACTAAGAATATGCATGCCGCCGCAAAAGGCTTTCCCCTTGTCCGAAATCTATGATTTTGCTATATCCATGGATTGGGATTTTTCAAATCCGGGAACAGCACCGCAGGTCGCACGATACAGGTAGATGCAATCACCTGTATAGAAGTGCGCTCTTAGCTTCGCTAAGAGAATTATATTTCCGTTTCACCACATATTTTTTTGAGTGCTACAAGTGAAAAAGTCTCTTTAATCAAATGTTTTATTTCTCTTGCATTTGATTGAGTAACTGCACCTTCCTTTATTTTGTCGAACAGCTCTCTGTCTTCGATATCATAATCTTTCTTTAACCTTTCTATTTCCCTCTCCGCAATTTTTTCTTTTGCCATATCTGGTAAATCATCAAATTTAATAATTGAGTCAAAACGGTTATATATAGGCAATCCCAGATGTTCTTTTATCTCATCAATTGTTTTGTAATTTGAAGTACACACAATAATTGCCTTATTTACTACCACTTTGTAATTATGATCTTCATAAATCCCCTCATCAAATAATTGATAAAATGCACTATGAAATACAGATAACGCTTTATCAAACTCATCAAACAGCAGTACATTTGTTTCTCTAGCCAAAAGATCTTGTGCAAAGCTTTTCTCGTTATATCTTCCACCAAAAATGTAATTGGCTGACTCATTATTCTGATACATAGAGAACTGCTTTCTTAATAATTTTCCACCCATCAATTCTGCCATATACTGTGCTGATTCCGTCTTTCCAAGCCCTGAATCTCCATATAACAATATTACAACAGGCTTACTCTGCTTACCATCTACCAAAGGATATATTGCCTGAAGCAATTTCTTTTTTGCTCTTTCCTGACCAATCACTCTTTCACTATATTGGCTGTTAAATGTTTGTATCATTTCCTTTGAAACTTCCAAATATGGCTGTTGTGTTTCATGAATAATACTTTTATCAAATGTTCGATATATCTGCTCCCGAATATTTTTCGGTGGATTTTGAATGTACATATTTGTTATGGACATTTGGAAAATAAAATTTATAAAGTTTATAATTACATGTTCCTGAACACTACAGTACTCATCTGCATGAATAACAAAATCTTGCACTCTCGGTTTCTTCTTTTTCTTAGGCTTTGGTTCTGGCTGCCCTGGAATGTTAACAAACACATCCATTTTTTTATTACCATCATCAAGTTTCGCTGCCATTTCACTAAGATTTCTTGCACTTTTCGGAACAATTTTTTCAAAAGCAGAATCAGATCCTACAAAAATTTCAATCTTCTTCACGTACCACACCTGCCAATACTATATCATAAACATCTAATTCTTTTTCTTCTTCAGCAACAGACTTTTCTCCCTCAACAATTTCTTCTGCTGTAGTCTTGTCTTCTGCTGGTTGAAAATCAAACTCTTTATCAATTGATAAATGATTTTCGCCACAAGTTCCAACCTTTATTCCGAAATATGTCAGCTTCATTTTGCTCAAATCGACAAGGTTATAATTGTTTTTAAATGCTTGAAGGTTAAATCTCAATATGCTTTTCCGCTCTTTCTCTGTCTTTAAAAGCATATCATAATAACCCCGTTCACCTAATATTGCCTCATTTAATTTTTCCATATCTATTGGCATTTCTTCTTTAGGCACAATTGTCAAATATGAACTGAGCATTTTATATAATGTCACAGAATTTTCTGGAGCATAAACACCACTATTCTCGAATTTTTTTACGTGTTCATCTTTGGAGGCTGCCTGTATATAATCTGTAAGCAACGTATTTTTTATTGTTTTGTCAAAAGCACTGGTCAGCTCAGCGGAAGCACTGGCATCAACCTTTCCCTGAAATGTTGCTTTAATATAATTCAAAATATTAAAGCCACTTTTGGCCTGAGCTTCAATTTCAGCAACTATTTTAGCTATTTTTTCTTTATTTTCCTGTGTTGACCAATCAAGCCGTCCTCCATTGGTAACATCAACATAATCCTGTGCAGCAGCTTCATCAAAATATACTATTTTTAGAAACTCTGTTTTCTCAATGTTATTATTTTTCAACTTTTCTGCTCCTTACTATTTCTGTTCCTCGCACAATTTCTGATACCTTTGCATCAGTTCTGCAACACAGGCAGCTTCGCTTTTATAGGCTTCACTGCCTTTTGTGAATCCGTATGCCTGCATGACTGCCATATCATTCTGGTGATGTGCCTTTCGCAGTTCCGGCGGCATAGTCAATTCATCATAAAGATCTGCTAGACTGCTGTCCGGATATAATGCTCTGGCATCAAGAATTGCCTGTGCAGTCTGTTCAATTTTTTGCCGTTGTTGAGTGCTCGGCTCAGGCCATGGGAAATTATTGTAAACAATGTCTTTAGAATAACGATAATCACTTTTTAATCGACCACAGACAACACGCATCCACGCCATATGTACATTAGATGTGAGCACTCCAAAATGATAGAGTGTTGCATCTGGAATAATTTTCACAAGATTACTACAAAAAATATTAGGTGTAAAAAATCCCATCGGAACATATCGTCTTCTCTGAGATGAAACTTCAGGAATAACTATATACTGTCCTTTTGGCATATTTTCCACATGAAACCTTGTTGGTCTTTCAGCTAATTTTACAGTTCCAGCACTTGTACTTTGCAGACGATATTCTTTTACTTCTCTTACTCTTTCCATACACAATGGAAGTTTTCTTAATTCAGCAGGACTACACTCACCTAGCCAAAGACAATATCTCGGTGACCTATTAATAAATTCTTTTGATCCATACCACGGGCGAAAATATTTTTTTGCTTCAGGTTCTTTTTTTATGAACTCTTCCATTTCCTCTTTTTCAAAAAGATAATACCCACCATCAATTGGCTTATTTCCAATTCCAATTTCTGGAATATTGCAGATAGGCTTGTTTCTGCTCTCAACATATACATTCGCTGCATCCAAAAGATAACCATTGATGTTTTTTGCAATTTGATATCTTTCATCTATAAATATTTTCTTTGGTTTATTATAAGGTGCAATACTAAATCCAATGATCACACAATGCACATGGGCCTTTATCTTTGCTTCACTATCCCACTGAAATGTTCGATATGCAAAATCAATATGCACGTCATTTTCCAATAGTGGTTTCCACAAATTAGCAACGCTTTCTCCTTGGGAAACAGAATTTGTCGAAACCAATGCGGCTCGTATTGATGTATTCTTCATAAAATCTGCGCATTTCTTATACCAGCAACAAACGTAATCCATATTTCCTACATTTTTCCAGCCCTGAAAAATTTCTTTCACATCATCTTTCTGTTCAGAACTCATTACTCTAGCACCCACAAACGGAGGATTTCCCATAATATAGGAAACCTGATATTTTGGTACAACACTCTCCCAGTCAATCTGCAAAGAATTTCCTTCCACAATAAACGCATTTGTCGTCAACGGCAGAAAATCCAGATTCATATGAACGATATCTTCTGTCTCTTTCATCATCTGGGATTCTGCAATCCACAATGCAGTCTTGGCAACTGTAACAGCAAAATCATTAATCTCAATTCCATAAAACTGATCAATAGAAACATGAATCGGGGAAGATTCATCAAAGCCAAAAGTAATCTGTCCTCTCTGCAATTCTTTTATGACTTCATTCTCCAATCGCCGGATACTGATATATGTCTCTGTAAGGAAATTTCCACTTCCCGATGCCGGATCAAGCCACCGAAGATTTGATAACTTTGTCTGGAAGTCTCTCAGCTTTTTATCTTTTGTTCTCTGAACCGTTATCTGCTGAATTTCTTTCAGTTCATTTTTCAAATCATCCAGAAACAGTGGATCAATGACTTTATGAATATTTTCAATGCTGGTGTAGTGCATACCGCCAGAGCGTCTTGTCTCAGGATTCAACGTACTCTCAAACACAGCGCCAAATATAGTCGGACTGATTTCTGACCAGTCAAAATCTGCTGATGCTTTCTCTAACAATAAATTTCTGATTTCATCTGTAAACGGTGGAATCTCAATATCTTCATTTGCAAAAAGTCCACCATTCACATACGGAAAAGCTGCAAGCTGCGGGTTATCATCTTTCAGATAAGGATCTCTGTCCTCTGGCTTTGTATCAAGAATCTGGAAAAGTTCGATCATCGCTTTTCTCATTTTTCTTGCATCAAACTCTTCCAGATAATCATGGAACATGCCATGCTGGCCAAAAATACCCGCATCCTCTGCATAAAGACAGAACACCATCCTAACACAAAGGATATTCAGGCTTTTCATTGCACGCTCTGTTGTTGGATCAACATATTGTTTTGCCAATGCATCATACAGCAGCCCTACAATTTCACCTGCGGCAATGGAAACTTCCATTTCTCTCTGAAGATTTGTATTTCCCTCATCCACAAGGAATTGTAAACGATAGTATTCTTTTTCCAGATTCTCCAACTGAATAATCTCTGGATCACCGCCCGGCTTTTCCATGTCATAAATATAGAATGACTGGAAATTACTGGTAACAATCCATCTTGGTCTTTTTGAATACGGCAATTCAGAAGAATATCTTTTTGCCTGTTCAAATGGTGTCAGCATAGATCCATCGGACTGTCGGATAGCAGCTGTCAGGCTCTTGTTGATACTTTTCTGTTCAATCATGACATGGGTTTTCTCGATATACCCGTCAATAAAACTGGTATGGTCAAGGTGTACCTGATCTTCAAAAGAAATAAACTGTGATATTTCCGTCACACCAAATACCGTTGTGAGAAGCTCCACCCAGAAAATCTGGCTGTCGCCTTTTTCATATCCACGGTCTTTCCAGTTTTTCGCAAATGCTTTCGCAGCTACTCTTTGTTGTGTATCTGTCATTGCAGCAACCTCCTATTATTCATCATCTGTAAATTCCATCATCTCATCCACGGTGCAGTCCAGTTTCTTGCAAATTTTCTCAATCGTCTCCATTGATACATATTGGTTTTTCCCCATCCGTGCAAGAATGTTTCCGCTGATCCCAGTAAGGTACTGCATTTCTATCCGCTTCATATTTTTATCTATGAGCATTTTCCATAATCTGTTATAACTTACGCCCATAAGCTACCTCCGTATTTTTCGTTCAAACATATTTTGATTATATCACGATTTCGTTAGGTTGAATATCTGTGTTTTTGATATCTTCTGTAAAAATGGAAAAGAGGATGCATTTTGTCTAGGCATCCTCTCCAACCATTTATTCTAAATTAATTAAATGGAATTTCTCCTTCAGATGCTTCCATAAATCCGTCCTTATCTGTTTTCGATGTTTCTGATGAATCTACCCCAGCACCGCTGTCCTTGTTCTGGGCAAATTCATGTTCTTCCACAATCACATCTGTAGTATAAATTGTTTTCCCGTCCTTATCCTTATAACTACCGGTACTGATACGACCACCAATCACAATCCTCATTCCTTTGTGAAGATATTTCTGTGCGAACTCTGCACTCTTACCAAACGTGATACACGAAATAAAATCTGCTTCCTGTTCTCCGTCACGTTTATATCTTCTGTTCACTGCCAGAGTATATCTGGCTACTGCCATATCATTATCTTTTCCAGCATATTTGATCTCCGGATTCTTTGTCAGTCTTCCCATTAAAATCACTCTATTCATAGTTGTTACATCCTTTCCGGGCATTTTACCCTTTAATCATTGTTATTAGTTACTTGTTGCATCAGCGGTCTATCGTGCGTTTCCCTGTCACCTGCAGTCGTCTCAGACTGCCTCTGCCTGCATCAGCAGGTCACTGACCATAAGGCTCTGGTCAGCCGCCCATCATCGGGAGTGTCATTATGATTCCGCTTGCTTCCAGAAAAAGAAAGGTCATGGCAGAACTCCTGGTAGGCTTCCAGGGTGCACTTATCAATTGTCAAGGTTCAGCGAAGGAACATTCCAAAACGTCCTCTAATTACTAAAGTCAAATGACTTGACATGATGCAAAAGAATCGTGATATTTTTTTGCATTTTTATCATTTTTTCTTTTAATTTCATTAGTCCCTTCACATACTCTGTACTGGGACGAACAAAAACGGACATGATTTTGAAGAATTTTTGAAAAATAATTGTTCCTCTACCTATAAAGCGTTGGAAACAGTATTTACCAACCCTCTTTTGCGAGTTTTTTCGCAGAAATGAAATATTCCCTCACTAATCGCAAGTTTCAGAGGGCGTTTGGACGGTACTTTCGCAGAAAAATTTGTTTTTTCTACTAATCACACACGGGAAAGCAGAGAATGTCAGATGATTTTGAAAAAATCAAAAAAGAAGCATCAACCACTATTGCAGCCAATGCTTCTTTAAATTACTTTCTTACTTACGAAAGAGATTTCAATATGACTTTTATTACTTTCCTTAATTTCAATCCATCTTTCAGTCCCAGACGATAAAAAAATTCTTCTGTATCTGCTCCACTGCTGAATATGGCATTACAGTATTTTGTAATTGCCTCTTCTTGTTCTGGTGATAATGAAGCAATTACCTTTTCATATTCCTCTTCAACTTTATCTGGCTCTGCCACAGATTGCTGTTTTATTTTCCATTCTGCGTACTCTTTCCCCATATGCTCCGTTATTGTTAGATTGATAAATTCTTCAATCTCCTCTGTCAATTTCATAGATTTACACCTGCCCTTTCCATGTTATCTCACTGTTTCAGATAACTCCGGTAACTATCTAGAACTGAATCGGTAACACCACTTTTATATATTTTACGAATATCAACAATCTGTTCATCTTTCAGCAATTTCAACCAATCCAGTAAATCTTTTCTGCTGTTTGCAAAATTGCAGCATCTTCCATCTGCATATTCAATCCTGTATCTCATACGCTCCTCCTATACATATACCAATTCACTCAATACAATTTCCTGCACACGATTCCTGATGTTGTTACACTGTCGCACCCATTCCATAGGATTCTGACTCTTCAGTTCCTCGGTAACTCCATCCGCAATTCTCATTTGTGCTTCAATCAGCTCATACCATTCCTGTGCCTGTTCGTTAAGATCTGCTAGATAGCGATCCAGTTTTCCGGTCAACAAAAGATAAGAATACATCCCTGATTTATGTTTTTTCAGATATTGTTTCCGAAGTATTCCCCAGTAACCAATCGGTCGGTTTTCCTCCGGCAAGGCTAACATCGGCATGTAATAATCTCCCACCAGCACATAATCCAATCCATTGTTATCATCATGTATTATTTTTCTCTGTTCACTCATGTTCTTCTCCTCTATCAAATCTTCCTCTGCTCTCGCAGATACGCTTCAAATATACTTCTACGAATCAGTACTTTCTTCCCAATCTTATATACTGCTCCGGCTTCATGTGCCATACGAACTACGGGCTTGATTCCCAGTCTGTAATATTCACATGCCATATTGTAGGTCACGTAGTCATGGCTCATAAATTCCAGATCTTCATCGTCAATCTCATCTGAAAACATCCATACATTACCGCTCATCCATCATTTCCTCCCTACCTTTTCCTGTCGCCGGTTCATGGAATCGTTCCAGATAAGTATCAAAAATATCCTTGTTAATCAGTACCGTTCCATCTATTCTGTAAATCGCACCTGCATCACTTGCAAGTTCCAAAAGTTTCTTATGGGAGATACTGTAAATGATTTCTGCCTGTTGATAGCGCAGATACTGTCGGCGTAATTTTCTAAGCTGCTCTGGTACTTCTTTCATACTTGTAATTGGTTTATAACTTTTATCCATGATGTTTTCCTCCAAAATTAGATTTACTGTTTTACAGAAGCTGACCGCTGGGATGTGACTTTCCAAGGACGAAAAAAAGCACCTCTTAGATTAACTCTAAGAAGTGCTCTTACTTCATTGCCCAAACCTGTGCCCTTTCACCTGAAATTCGTCATGCTTCATAACGATTCATCATTCTCCCAAATTTTGTTGTCAAATTGTTGTCAAATGCGGTCTGACATCATGGTTTTAGACATTTTATATTTAATTTTAGTACAGCTTTGCACCAGCCGGGATGTGGTTATCAACCATCAGAAGATGGAGCTTTTCTTCTCCCTCTTCCTCATGGATTGCACTGAGGAGCATTCCACAGGATTCAATTCCCATCATGGCTCTCGGTGGCAGGTTAGTGATTGCAATTAAGGTCTTTCCAACCAGCTCTTCCGGCTCGTAATAAGCGTGAATACCGCTTAAAATCGTACGATCTGTGCCTGTTCCATCATCCAGAGTGAACTGTAACAGCTTCTTGGATTTCTTAACAGCTTCACACGCTTTAACCTTTACAGCTCTGAAATCTGACTTGCTGAAAGTATCGAAATCAACAAATTCCTCAAATAAAGGCTCTACCTTTACCTTGGAGAAGTCGATAACTTCTTCCTTCTCAGGTGCTGCTGTGGAAGTGCTGTTTTCTGACTTCGCAGACTTCTTGTCAGCGTCCAGGGACTTCATTGTCGGGAACAGTAACACATCTCTGATTGCTTCTGCTCCTGTCAACAACATACACATTCTATCAATACCAAATCCGATACCACCTGTAGGAGGCATACCAATCTCCAAGGCATTCATGAAGTCTTCATCTGTTGTGTTAGCTTCATCATCACCCTGTGCAAGCAATTCTTCCTGTGCTTTGAAACGCTCTCTCTGGTCGATTGGGTCATTCAGCTCTGAGTATGCATTTGCCATTTCCCATCCATTCATAAAGAACTCGAAACGCTCTACATATTCTGGATTTTCTGGTTTTTTCTTTGTAAGAGGTGAAATTTCAACCGGATGATCCATTACGAATGTCGGCTGAAGAAGGTGTTCTTCTACATATTCTTCAAAGAACAGATTCAGGATATCACCTTTTTTATGTCTCTCTTCAAATTCAAGATTGTGTTCTTTTGCAAGTTCTCTTGCCTGCTCTAAAGTCTCAACTTCATTCCAGTCAACGCCTGCGTATTTCTTAACTGCATCAACCATTGTGATACGCTCAAATGGTTTACCAAGATCCATCGGGATTCCTTTGTAAACAATCTGTGTTGTTCCAAGAACTTCCTGAGCAACAAAACGATACATATTCTCTGTCAGATCCATCATGCCGTGGTAATCTGTATATGCCTGGTAAAGCTCCATCAGAGTAAATTCTGGGTTATGTCTTGTATCAAGGCCTTCGTTACGGAATACTCGTCCGATTTCATATACTTTCTCAAGACCTCCAACGATCAGTCTCTTCAAGTATAATTCCAGAGAAATACGAAGTTTCAGATCTTCGTTCAATGCGTTAAAGTGTGTCTCGAACGGTCTTGCTGCTGCTCCTCCTGCATTTGCTACAAGCATTGGAGTCTCAACTTCCATGAATCCTTCTCCACTTAAGTACTTACGGATTGCTGCAAGGATCTTTGAACGTTTGATAAATGTATCTTTAGAGTCTGCATTCATAATCAGGTCAACGTATCTCTGACGGTAACGTGTGTCTGTATCTGTCAGACCATGGAACTTCTCTGGAAGCATCTGTAAGCTCTTAGAAAGAAGTATCATCTTTTCAGCATGGATAGAGATTTCTCCTGTTCTTGTTCTGAAAGCAAATCCTTCTAATCCGAAAATGTCACCGATATCCGAACGTTTGAAATCTGTATATGCATCAACTCCGATTGCATCTCTTGCGACATATACCTGAATATTTCCCTGTAAATCCTGAATGTTACAGAAGGAAGCTTTTCCCATAACTCTCTTGAACATCATACGTCCAGCGATTGATACGTGAATTGGATTTGCATCCATAATGCTTCTCTTGTCTTCGTAATCTTTCTTCAGAACTTCTTTTACCTGCTCTTCATCCAGACCGTCTACATTTGGCTCCTGGCGGTCTTTTAAAAGCTCAGCTTCGTGTGCTTCATAAAGATTTTTCACTTCGAGTGAATGGTGTGTCTGATCAAATTTTGTAATCTGAAATGGATCTCTTCCATTCTGCTGAAGTTCTGCGAGTTTTTCACGACGAACTTTTCTCAACTGATTTAAGTCTGGTTCCTGTGTTTTTTTCTGATTATCTGCCATTGTACATCTCCTTCCTAGAGTGAGCGGTTGATACCCAGAACCTTGTACTGGATCACACCTGCCTGTGTCTCAACATCTACTACGTCTCCGACTTCTTTGCCCATCAGAGCCTGTCCTACAGGTGACTCGTTTGAAATCTTTCCTTCCAAAGAGTTCGCCTCTGTAGATCCTACGATTTTGAATTCGATTTCTTCATCAAATGTTACATCGTATACTTTTACTGTACATCCAACATTGATTCTGTCGAAATCCACTTCGTCTTCCACTACAACCTCTACATTTTTAAGAATTGCTTCAAGTTCTTCGATACGAGCCTCGATATCGCGCTGCTCATCTTTTGCTGCATCGTATTCAGCATTCTCTGAAAGGTCTCCCTGTTCTCTTGCCTCTTTTATCTTAGCTGCAACTTCTTTACGTTTTACTACTTTTAAATTTTCAAGTTCTTCTTCTAATGCTCTTAATCCAGCATATGTCAGTAATCTTTTCTTTGCCTCTGCCATGATTTGTTCTCCTTTTTAGTCTCATGTGTTTTCTTTTTAAGTCTGCAATCATATCTTATGATTAACTTTAGAATTACTATTTTTCAAATCTATATTTTGAAATAAATATATTCTGAATACTTCTGTCTTATTCTTCTGTCTGTTTGTTCTTGTAAATTAATCTCATAACGCAACTAAAAGATGTCCCAAACCTTTTGTTTTTCAAGCATGGTCCATCTCTTTTTTAGTCTTATTCGCAGTTACAATATTATACCCAATCATGCCAATACTGTCAAGATTTTTTCAAGTTCTTCATAGCTCTCAACGCTATTGATATCATCCCTTAAACGTGCTGCATTATGCAGTCCTTTGGTATACCAGGCAACATGTTTTCTCATCTCTCGGATTCCGGTATAATCGCCTTTATATTGCAGTTGGAGTCTTGCATGTCTAAGCATCATCTGACGTATCTCATCTACATCCGGACGTTTCGGCATTTCACCTGTTTTTTCATATGCTGTCAGCTCTGAAAAGATCCATGGATTTCCTTGTGCCCCGCGTGCGATCATTACTCCGTCACATCCTGTTTGTTCCTGCATTGCAACGGCCTTTTCTCCCGATGTCACATCTCCATTTCCAATAACCGGAATATGAACGGCTTCCTTTACCTGACGAATAATATCCCAGTCAGCTTTTCCTGAATAATACTGTTCTCTCGTTCTGCCATGTACCGCAACTGCCGAAGCTCCGGCTTCTTCAATAATCTTTGCAATTTCTACTGCATTTACATGTTCATCATCAAATCCTTTTCGGATTTTGACAGTTACCGGTTTTTGAATTGCCTTCACTGTTGCTGATACAAGTTCATACACCAGCTTCGGATTTTTCATCAATGCAGACCCTTCTCCGTTTCGGACAATTTTCGGCACCGGACATCCCATATTAATATCTAATATCGAAAATGGTCTTTCTTCGATACGTTTCGCCATCTCACTTACAATCTTTGGATCTGAACCAAATAGCTGCAATGATACCGGCATCTCATCCGGATGAATCTGAAGCAGACTTTCTGTATTTTTATTGTTATATAAAATTCCTTTTGCACTGATCATTTCCATGCACAGCAGACCTGCTCCCTGTTCTCTACATAACAAACGAAATGGCAGGTCTGTTACGCCTGCCATCGGTCCCAGTACATAGCAATTGTCCAATGTAACATTTCCAATTGTTAACTGTTTCATATAGTTCCCCTTAACCTATTCTTCCAAATCTTCGACATCATCCAAATCAATATCTTCTCCAAGATATTTGACTCTATAATACAATTCCAATGATTCAAATAATTCTCTTTTTGTATTCTGCAATTCTTTAATTTTAAGAACGCTTCCAATTTCGTCAAATTCGAAATCATTTTCATCATGTTCGACTTTCAATTCAAGGTTTCCATCTTCATCATATACAACCATGAGGATTCCGCCAACATCAGCTGTATACAGTACACACATGATTTGAAGTTCCTGGCGAACTGACTCTGGAAGTGTCATAAAATCCGGATTCAAATAAAACTTCTGCTCATATGCACTGGCTGCACAAAGTACAATCTCTTCTGTGTTTTCCATATCATACCACCTTATACATATCCGTATACTCCACGCACAGATACCTCTCCTGCATATACGGTTTCTTTACTTCCATCTTCCCGGCGGACAATTAATTCACCGGTTTCATTAATTCCCAAAGCATGTGCCTGATAAGATTCTTTTGCACCTAAAATGCAGACATCCTTTCCGCAATTCACAAGCAGTTTATTATATTCTTCCTGAATAAAGCTCAAATCTTCCTGTTTTTCAAATTCTTCATAGCATTTTTCAAACTCAGACATAATTTCTGCTACAATCGGTGCTCTCTTCTGTACTTCCCCAATCTCAATCCGAAGAGAAGTTGCCTTATCTGCTATCTCCTCTGGAAATGTTTCTGTGTTAACATTGATTCCGACTCCGATCACTACATGGTTAATATAGTCGATTTCTGTACTCATCTCTGTCAATATCCCAACAATCTTTTTTCCATTCAGGATAATATCATTCGGCCACTTAATCTGTACATCTAATCCGGTACATGTACGCAATGCTCTTGCTACGCTATAAGCCATTACGATTGTCAGCATAGGTGCTTTTACCGGTGGAAATTTTGGTCTAAGCATAATGGACATATAAATGCTGCTGCCGGATGGTGAATCCCACCCACGTCCTCTTCTTCCTCGACCTGCAGTCTGCATATCTGCCACTACGAGTGTCCCGTGTGACGCACCTTCTTCACCTAACTGTTTTGCTTTTATATTTGTTGAATCAATCTCATCAGAATAGACAACATGCTGTCCGGCCCACTTTGTCCGGCCATCCAAAAGGCTTTCTAACTCCTCTTGTGTCATAACGTCTGCACTGCCCACGATCCGATATCCACGATTCCGAACCGCTTCGACCTCGTATCCTTCTTCTTTTAATTGATTCATTACTTTCCAGACTGCTGTGCGTGAAACTCCAAAAGTCTCACACAACTGCTGCCCGGAAACATAATCTTTACTTTCTCTCAAAAGCTTTAAGATTTCTGTTTTCATTTATTTTACTTCTCCAAGTGTTGCTACCATAACCGCTTTAATTGTATGCATACGGTTCTCGGCCTCATCAAATACTTTTGACTGCTCAGATTCAAACACTTCATCTGTCACTTCCATATCTGTAAATCCGAAGCGTTCTCCCATCTCTTTACCAATTGTCGTATTCAGATCATGGAATGCCGGTAAGCAGTGTAAAAAGATTGCCTGTTCTCCTGCATTTGCCATAATTTCTTTTGTAACTTTATATGGTGCAAGTTCTTTAATACGTGACTCCCACACATCGTCCGGCTCACCCATAGATACCCATACATCTGTATAGATAACATCTGCGCCTTTTGTTCCTTCTATTGCATCTTCTGTCAATGTAACACTTCCACCTGACTGGGCTGCATATCCGCGGCATGTCTCAACTAATTCTGCATTTGGGAAATAGTTTGATGTTGTGCAGGCAACAAAGTGCATACCTAATTTTGAGCAGGCGATCATCAGAGAGTTACCCATATTATATCTTGCATCTCCCATATATACCAGCTTACGCCCTTTTAAATCTCCGAAATGTTCGCGGATCGTCAACATATCTGCCAGCATCTGTGTTGGATGATACTGGTTTGTCAGCCCGTTCCATACTGGAACACCTGCGTATTCTGCCAATGTCTCTACGATTTCCTGATCAAATCCGCGATATTCGATTCCATCATACATTCTTCCAAGTACACGTGCTGTATCTTTGATTGTTTCTTTCTTTCCAATCTGAGATCCTGTAGGTCCGAGATAAGTAGACCCCATTCCCATATCAGATGCTGCAACTTCAAAAGCACATCTTGTTCTTGTACTGTCTTTTTCAAAAATCAGCGCAACATTTTTCCCTTTGTAGTGGTCCACCGGAATTCCTTTTTTCTTTTTCTCTTTTAATTCTGCTGATAAATCAAGCAGGTATGTAATTTCTTCCGGAGTAAAGTCTTTTAATGTCAAAAAATTTCTTCCCTTTAAGTTCATGTCTTTCTTCTCTCCTATTCCCACATATAAACGTGTATATCTTGGTAAATATATATGGCAAAACTATGATTCATGTGTAAATTCACACGTTTTGCCCTGTACCTATTTACTACAATACCATATTCCAGTGATAAATCCAACATTATTTTCGTCTCTGTCTTGCTGCTTCAAACATCAAAATGGAGGCTGCAACTGCTGCATTCAAGGATTCTGCCTGTCCCAACATAGGAATCCGTATCCATGTATCCGCACAATCTGCCACTTCTTGTCTCAGTCCATTTCCTTCATTTCCAATCAGATAAGCTGTGCCATTGAGATAGCACTCCTCATCATACGCATTCTTCCCATCCAAATGAGCCGCATAAACCTGAATCTGATGTGCCTTTAATTCTTCTATTGTATCTGTCAATTTCTCCACATACACAAATGGCATACGGAAAATCGCACCCATCGTAGAGCGGATCACTTTCGGATTGTAAATATCCACGCTGTCTTTACTAAGAATAATCCCTGTAACCCCCGCTGCCTCTGCAGTTCTAAAAATGGTTCCAAGATTTCCCGGATCCTGAAGATTATCTAACACAAGCAGCATTTCTTTTTTTTCTGTACCTTTTTTTAAAATATCTGCCAACGTGTATTTATTCTGCCATACAATTGCCAATACCCCTTGAGGTGTTTTTGTATCTGCAACATATGAAAACACCGTCGGAGTTACAAACTCCGGCTTCACATTTCCCGGCAGTTCTGCTTTATGCTTTTTATAAAACTCTTCTGTTACATAGAGTGCTTTTAGCTTATCCTCAGGTATTTCCCTTACCATACGGATTCCTTCTACAATAAATACACCCTCTGTATTTCTTGCTCTGTTTTTCTTTTGAAGCTGTACAATCTCCTTAATTCTCTGGTTACTTGTACTTGTGATCATTCGTCTGTTAATCCTTTCTTTACCTTAGCTTAAACTTCTCTAAATCAGAATTTTTCCCGATAATAAATAACATATCATCCGGTTGCAATGGTTTTGATGGATCTAATGCCATATCCATCTTGTCTTCCTTTAAAATTCCGATTACGTTAATCCCATATTTTTCGCGGACCCGCAGCTCTGCCAGACTCTTTCCTTCCCATTGTTTCGGAAGCAGTTTCTCTGTCAGACTATAATCCGGAGATAACTCAATCCAATCAATAAATTCTGTCGATATCAGCTTTTTTGCTACACGTTCACCCATATCGATTTCCGGATACACAATCGAGTCAGCACCGACTTTCTCAAGAATCTTTCCCTGCAGTTCGTCCATTGCTTTTACCAATACATAAGAAATTCCCATTTCTTTCGAAATCATAGTTGCCATGATCGCAGCTTCAAGATTTTCTGAAACTGCAATCACTGCCCCATCCAGATTGCGGGCTCCTATCGTTTTCATAAATTCTGGCTCTGTTACGTCTCCGCACATCGCATATGAAACCGAATCTGCAATATCCTGTATCTTCTCATAACAATTATCAACTGCGATCACATCGCATCCAAAACTCTGCAAGGTCAATGCTACACTTTTTCCAAAGCTTCCAAGACCGAACACAGCAAATTGTTTTCCCATCTTCTATCTCCTATCCTATCATAATCTGTTTTTCCGGTAATTCACGATACTGTTCTGCATTTTTCCCTTTTCCTGCAAAAATCATTGCCATCGTGACCGGTCCGATTCTTCCAATATACATTATCACCATCAGTACATACTGACTTGCTCTGCTCAAGCTAGGTGTCAAATCTGCCGATAAACCAACTGTAGCAATTGCCGATGTTGTTTCATATACAATTCTCAAAAAATTCACCTGTGGATCTAAAATCGTGATGATAATTGTTCCCGACATCCAAAACATAATTGTCAAAAATAAAATTGTCACCGCAGATTTTACTTGTGAGAGTGGAATTTTTCTTCCATAACACTCTATATCACGACTTCCTCTTACTACACTTAAGCAAGTCAATAACAGCAGCGCAACCGTTGTCGTTTTGACGCCCCCTGCTGTTCCTCCGGAAGAACCTCCAATCATCATCAGCATACAGCCGATTGCCTTCGATGCGGCTGTCAGCCCTGATTGAGAAACTGTCGCAAATCCTGCTGTTCGTGTTGAGATAGATTGAAATAATGACGCCTGTACTTTCTGCCAGAATGTCAATTTTCCCATTGTCACAGGATTATGATATTCCAATAAAAGAAATGCAAACATTCCAAACAAAAGCAGCCATGCCGTCATTGTAAGTACAATCTTGCTCTGCAAAGACAGTCTGTGAAAGAAATTTCGCCTCACATCTTTTATATTTCGCACTTGTTTTATATTATTCAAAATATCATACCACACTACAAATCCAAGTCCTCCGCTTACAACGAGAAATATCGTCGTAAAATTAATGATTGGACTTGTGACCATATGCATATAACTGGAGCTCCCGAGTATATCAATACCTGCGTTGCAAAATGCTGATATAGCATGGAATATCGCATATGCAATTCCTTTTAACACTCCATATTTTGGAACGAAGTAAAAACTATAGGCAAGTGCACCGATCCCTTCAACGAAAAATGTGCCTTTTATGATCCGAATAATATATTGTACCATTCCACTCAGCGTATCCAACCCATAGCTTTCCTGGATCATAACTCGTCTTCTCAGGGAAATCCTTTGTCCTGCAAGGATCATAAATGCAACAACGCATGCAATAATTCCAAGTCCTCCAATTTGAATCAGGAATAATAAGATTACTTTTCCCACCACAGTAAATTGTACTGCCGGAGTAACTGTAACAAGCCCTGTCACACAGACTGCTGTAACCGACGTAAATAATGCATCGGTAAATTTCATCGGTGTTGTCACGGAAAATGGCATCCATAGAAGTACTGCGCCAATCAAAATTACGAACAAAAATCCCATTCCGATTACCCGCACTGTATTAAAGCTTCCTTCTTGCAAACGCTCTTTTATTGTTTTCTTTCTCATATTTTTATACCTTGAATCTATATCCAACTCCCCAGATTGTTTCAATATACTGTGGATGCGATGTATCGTATTCGATTTTCTCTCGGATCTTCTTTATATGCACTGTTACTGTTGCAATATCTCCCACCGACTCCATATCCCAGATTTCCCTAAATAGTTCTTCCTTCGAATACACATGATTCGGATGGCCTGCAAGAAATGTCAACAGATCAAACTCTTTTGTTGTAAATGATTTTTCTTCGCCATTTACCCATACGCGCCGTGCTGTTGTATCAATCTTCAATCCACGGATTTCTATGATTTCATTTTCATCCACACTGCTTCCGATCAAACGCTCATATCTTGCCAGATGTGCCTTAACACGGGCAACCAGTTCGCTTGGGCTGAATGGTTTTGTCATATAATCATCCGCTCCCAGTCCCAGTCCACGGATTTTGTCTATATCATCTTTTTTTGCTGAAACCATAATAATTGGTGTATTCTTATTGTTTCGTACCTGTTTGCAAATCTCAAACCCATCTACTCCCGGAAGCATAAGGTCTAAAATGATTAAATCAAATTCTTCTCCTAATGCTTTATCTAATCCCAGTTGTCCGTCATTTGCAACTTCCACCTCAAAATTACTAAGCTCCAAATAATCACGCTCTAATTCTGCGATACTTTCTTCGTCTTCGATTATTAAAATTCTTTTGCTCATTCGATTGGCACCTCCTGATATTTTCTGACAACAAAATACATTGTTGTTCCTACGCCTTCTTCGCTGGTCGCCCATATTTTACCGCCATGTTCTTCTACAATCTTCTTCACGATCGCAAGCCCGATTCCACTTCCGCCTTTGGAAGAATTTCTTGACGCATCTGCACGATAAAATCGTTCAAATATGTATGGCAGATCCTTCGTAGCAATTCCCTTTCCATTATCACTTAATTCTACCTGGATAAAATCTCCCACATCCAAAATTTTCATCCTTATTTCTGCCTGTGGCTTGTCTGTATATTTTAATGAATTGGAAACAATATTGTTGATCACTCTTCGCATCTGTTCCGGGTCTACTATGATCTTAGCATCCTCTTCAAGATAATTACGATATTCAAATTTTGCACCTTTTGATTCCAGCTCAATTGCAAGATCCTCTGCACAGTCTCTGAAATACTGTTTTGCAGAAATTGTTGTAAAATCATAAGGAATACGATTCGTGTCAATCTTTGAATATAATGTCAGCTCGTTAATCAACCGATCCATCTCATTTGCTTTATTGTATATGGTTTTGATGTATCTGTCCATCTTTTCCGGTGTATCTGCAACACCATCCATGATTCCTTCTACATACCCCTTGATTGCCGTGATCGGAGTTTTCAGATCATGGGAAATATTACTGATCAGTTCTTTATTCTCACGGTCAAATTCTATTTTTTCTTCTGCATTCGCCTTCAGACGCAATCGCATTTCCTCAAAATCCTGACACACCTGACCTATCTCATCATCATTTTCCGGCTTTATCTCAAAATCCAGATTTCCTTCTTTGATATTTCTCGTTGCTTCCTGCAACTTTGCCAATGGCACGGAAACCGTCTTATAAATCCACCAGACAAGTACAGCTGTTGTAACGCAGACGATAATCAAATACATCTGCTGTATTTCCCCTGCCTTGTTCGGTGCAAGCATATGCATTCCCGCCATTGTAACAAAAGTTGGAAATATCATAACTAGAATAAATGCAATCACCAGTTTCGTTTTCAACTTCATAGGTTCGCCCTCTTTTCATTTTACTCTAGTGGGATTATAACATAATTTTTAAAAAAAAGATGCGGTACACAGCATTTTTCTGCACCGCATCTTTTTATTCTTACAAATATTTTTTCAAATCTTCAACCTTGTCCAGTTTCTCCCATGGAAGGTCTAAATCATTTCTTCCGAAATGACCATATGCTGCTGTCTGCTTGTAAATCGGACGACGAAGATCTAACATCTTGATAATTCCTGCCGGACGCATATCAAAGTTCTCGCGAATGATCTCTACTAATTTTTCATCAGATAATTTACCTGTTCCAAATGTATCCACCATGATGGATGTAGGCTGTGCTACACCGATTGCATAAGATAACTGAATCTCACATTTCTTTGCAAGTCCTGCTGCCACAATATTCTTAGCTGCATAACGTGCTGCATAAGCTGCTGAACGGTCTACCTTTGTGCAGTCTTTTCCTGAGAATGCACCGCCGCCATGACGAGCCATTCCACCATAAGTATCAACGATGATTTTACGTCCTGTCAGACCGCTGTCTCCGTGAGGTCCTCCAATTACAAAACGTCCTGTCGGATTGATGAAGAATTTTGTATCTGCATCAATCATATCCTCTGGGATGATCACGTCAAATACATGTTTTTTGATATCTGCATGAATCTGTTCCTGTGTTGCTTCCGGATCATGCTGTGTTGACAATACAACTGCATCCAGACGTCTTGGAACACCATTTTCATCATATTCTACTGTAACCTGTGTTTTTCCATCCGGTCTTAAGTAAGGAAGTGTTCCATCTTTTCTTACTTTTGTAAGCTGCAGGGCAAGTTTATGTGCCATTGCGATTGGATATGGCATATATTCTTCTGTCTCATCTGTTGCATATCCAAACATCATTCCCTGGTCTCCGGCACCGATTGCTTCAATCTCGTCATCAGACATCTTATTTTCTTTTGCTTCCAATGCCTTGTCTACTCCAAGAGCGATATCCGCAGACTGCTCATCCAATGTTGTGATGACACCACATGTCTCTGCATCGAATCCGTATTTTCCTCTTGTATATCCAATCTCACGAACTGTGTCGCGAACGATTTTCTGGATATCTACGTAAGCGTTTGTTGTAATTTCTCCCATAACCATAACGAGACCTGTTGTTGTACATGTCTCACACGCTACACGGCTCATTGGGTCCTTTTCCAATAATGCGTCCAAAATTGCATCTGAAATCTGATCACACATCTTATCCGGATGTCCTTCTGTAACGGACTCGGATGTAAATAATAATTTTTCCATGTTCTTCTCCTTTTCTTCCGTACTTTCTCTCGGTTTAGGATTTGTTTCGACTTGAATACCGCATAACACCATTGCTTCCCAGCTCTTTATATAGCCTTCTTAGATGCTTATAACGATAAAACAGCCCGCACAAGGTACGGACTGTTTCTATTTCATAACAATCCCCTTATTGTTCGATTACTCGCTCAGGCTGGCACCTTCCTGCTTAGAGGGGTTGCCGCAGCTTCTTTGATCCTTTGTATCTCCACTGCTCTGAATAAGAGAAAGTTTATATTATTTAATTTGTAGTTATCAATCAAACTGTACAACTCATCATTGTCTCTGTCAATACAGTTTATAAAACTTTTAGATTAGCTTACTTTCAATGTGAATTTCTGAATTTCTTTTTCGCTCGATACACGCTCAATGATTCCGCCCAGACTTCTGAGTTTTTCTTCAAAGCGCTCATATCCACGCTGAATATAAACAATATCATCTACAATTGTAATTCCATCTGTAGCCAAACCTGCAATACAAAGTGCTGCTCCTGCACGAAGATCCGGTGCACTCACTCTTGCTCCGGAGAACTTCTCTACACCTTCGATTGTAGCTGAATTACCCTCTACTTTGATATTTGCTCCCATTCTTGCAAGCTCATCTAAATATTTAAAACGATTTTCAAAAATACTTTCTGTGATTGTACTTGTTCCTGATGCCAGTGCTAATACTACACCAATCTGTGGCTGCATATCTGTCGGATATCCCGGATATGGCAATGTCTTAACCTGTGTAGATTTTAATCTGCCTTTTGCAACAACGCGGACTGCATCATCGAGTTCCTCTACCTCACAGCCAATATCAATCAGCTTAGAAATTGTTGCATCCAAATGTTTTGGTATTACATTTGTTACAGTTACATCTCCCTTTGTAGCCGCTGCAGCAAACATAAATGTTCCTGCCTCGATCTGGTCTGGAATAATGGAATACTCTGTCTTATGAAGTGTTTTCACTCCACGGATCTTAATCACATCTGTTCCGGCTCCACGGATATTCGCACCCATACTATTCAGGAAGTTTGCAACATCAACAACATGTGGTTCTTTTGCTACATTCTCCATAATTGTCATGCCATCAGCCATCGCTGCTGTCATCATAACATTAATTGTTGCTCCTACAGAGACAACATCGAAATACAGATGTGTACCCTTAAGTACATCGGCCTCGGCAACAATCTTGCCGTGTTCAATATCAACATCAGCTCCGAGTGCCCTAAATCCTTTCAAATGCTGATCGATTGGTCTGCTTCCGATGTTACATCCACCTGGAAGAGCCACCTCTGCTTTTTTATATTTTCCAAGCATTGCTCCTAATAAATAGTAAGATGCTCGAATCTTTTTAATATAATCATAATCAATATTAAAATCTGTGATCGTTCCACCATTAATCTTCACTGTATGACGATCAATACGCTCTACCATCGCACCGATTCCTTCGATTGCTTCCAACATGACATTGATATCGTTCACATCTGGAAGGTTGTCAATCAATACAGTCTCGTCTGTCATAATTGCAGCTGCCAGTATTGCCAGTGCAGCATTCTTTGCTCCGCCAATCTCTACTTCTCCAACTAACGGATTACCACCCTTAATAATATATTGCTCCATTTTGCACCTCTATTATCCGATATTTATATCGTATCTTTCTAAATCCCCATTCTCGGTTGCATAAATCATTTTTTAGCTTATATACTTATATCCCGCGTTATTCTTTGTCTATTTCAAATGACACGCTGTTGTGTCTACAAATTCACAAACGCTAAAACATTATAGCATAAAAAACAATTTTGTAAAAGAACTTTTTATTTTCGTAACATTATTGCAAAACTTTTTGATATAGACTTAATTATAATCTGGAGAGTTCTTCCAGTACATTCTCAATCGTATCCCCTATCTCGCACTGGTCTTCATTAACAATGATATCTGCATATTTTTCAAACAAAACACATCTCTCATCATAAAGATTCTTTAATGTCTGTCCTTTCCTGAGCACGACACCGCGCTTTTTTGGATTACGGATTCTTTGTTTTATTGTTTGATAAGATGCCTGTAAATATACAATCGTTCCGATTTCTTTATAATGCTGCATCGCCTCTTCGCAATACACAATACTTCCCCCCGGAGAGATTACGGCATTCTCTACATCTACGTCTCTGTTTACCTGATTCTCAATCTCCAAAAATCCATCCTCACCGACTTCTGCGATAATCTCGCGAAGCAGCTTTTTTTCTTGTTCCTGGATCAACAAATCTGTATCAATAAACTTTTTACCCAGTCGCTTGGCAACCACAACACCTACCGTACTTTTTCCAACAGCAGGCATTCCTATAAATATAATATTCTCTTTTTTCATATGTGTCTCCGGCTTATGTTCTTTCATTTTCGCTTTGAATAATATAATTGTTCACATCATTCTCTATTATACCATATTTTCTTTCATTGTAAAATATCTGCGCCACCCAAAACACTTTTAATTCATAAAATTTTTCTTAACATCATGCACAGTCAATAAAAACGGCGTCTGTTTCTCCTGTCATCACTTCTACGTTTGAACAACTCCTGATATAATATGACCTCTATCAAATTTCTAAGCCAGTCCTCCGGCTCCAGTTTTTCCTGACTTACAACCTTATCAAAGATACGATTACACATCATCCGAAGTGAAAAACGGTCCGGATATTCGTCATAAATCATACTGCATGGATATTCATTTCTATCACACTCTTCCTCTACATAGGGAAGTACTTTCTTTGCAGTATCCGGGTACAGACTTTTCATATATTCATAATCTCGTCGTTCCATTCTTTCATCGTCATATGCAAGCGGCATCGGATAAGCCATATAATACGGCAGTTTTGAGTTCATGGTCACCACTCCCTATTTCTGAGTTTATATCATTACTGTATGCCTTTTTTGCAAAATGGTTCCGCTTATATATAGAAAATGCAGCCGGAGCACCTTTCGGTTTTCCAACTGCATCTATAAAATCTAGCTTTATTTTTTTGAATATCCATGTGCTTCTTCGAGCATCATGTCTTTTACTTTCATCAGACGAATCTGCGTACTTCTCTCGTTCTCGTCCAGCTTCATCGTAATATATTTAATATTTTTCTCTGTTTCCGGAATAATGACATGCTCCAACGCATTTACACGTCTTCGTGTCTTTTCAATCTCTGCCGCCATTAACTGACATGCTTTTTCGCATTCTGCTAATCTTATCATATCCGGCAGAATATCTGCAAGAGATTTAACAGCCCCATCCAAATCGCTGGATGTAAATGCAAATCCATATGAATAAATATCATTTTCATCCGCTGTTCTTGTTTTATATTCAAATTTTGGAATCTCTACACTCATGACATTTTCTTCCGAAGGAATCAAATTAATTTCCTGTTTCGGTGCCATCAGTGCTGTGTGAAGTTCCGCCTCCGACATTCCAGCCTTGGCAATAACAAAATTTTTATTCGCTGATAAAATGCCGGCTTCGACCCGTTTTCTAACTTCCATGTTTTCTCTTACAAGATCAAGATACTGGCGCATCAGTTCATCACGTTTATCTTTCAACAATTTGTGACCTCGCACTGCAGTAATCCGTTTCTTTTTCAAACGTGTCAGTTCCATACGGGTTGGATTTACCTGTGTGGATGCCAAGCGTCCTCACCTACCTTTCCTTTGATGCTTCTCAGAGTCTTTTTCGTCACTTTTTTGCAGCAACTTACTTTCCGTAATATTCATCAAGATATTTGTCATCGATACGTTTTAACTCTGTTCTTGGCAGCATGGAAAGTAGTTTCCATCCAATTTCCAAAGTCTCTTCAATACTTCGATCTGTATTGTATCCCTGTGATACATATTCCTTTTCAAATGCATCTGCAAACTTCGCATACAACAAATCAATCTCTGTCAACGCTGCCTCACCAAGGATTACCATCAGCTCTTTCGCATCTTTACCACGCGCATACGCCGCAAACAGCTGGTTCATTGTATTGGCATGATCTGCACGTGTCTTACCCTCGCCGATACCTTTGTCTTTCAGACGAGACAATGATGGAAGTACATCTATCGGTGGTGTTACACCTCTTCGATACAGATCACGACTTAAAATAATCTGTCCTTCTGTAATATATCCTGTCAGGTCAGGGATTGGATGTGTCTTATCATCTTCTGGCATTGTCAGAATTGGAATCATTGTGATACTTCCTTTTTTACCATTCTGACGTCCCGCTCTTTCATACAAAGAAGCAAGGTCTGTGTACATATATCCCGGATATCCTCGACGTCCCGGAACCTCTTTACGGGCTGCTGATACTTCTCGAAGTGCATCCGCATAGTTTGTAATATCTGTCAAAATTACAAGTACATGCATATCTTTTTCAAATGCCAGATACTCTGCTGCCGTCAGTGCAACTCGAGGTGTAGATATACGCTCAATTGCAGGGTCATTTGCAAGATTGACGAATAAAACTGTACGGTCTATTGCACCTGTCTCTTTAAAACTTTCAATAAAGAAGTTTGACTCTTCAAATGTAATACCCATTGCCGCAAATACAACGGCGAATTTATCATCTTTTCCTCGAACTTTTGCCTGTCTTGCAATCTGTGCTGCAAGGTTTGCATGTGGCAGACCCGATGCTGAGAAGATTGGTAACTTCTGTCCACGTACAAGTGTATTCAATCCATCAATGGCTGATACTCCTGTCTGGATAAATTCTTCCGGATAACTTCTTGCTGCCGGATTCATTGGCAGTCCGTTGATGTCCATACGAGCTTCCGGAAGTATCTCCGGTCCTTCATCAATTGGACGTCCCATACCGTCAAAAACTCGTCCAAGCATATCTTCTGAAACACCCAGTTCCATGCTTCTTCCAAGGAAACGCACTTTACTGTTCGATAAGTTGATACCTGTTGCACTGTCAAATAACTGCACCAGAGCATCGCTTCCATTAATTTCCAATACTTTACAACGTCTTACTTCCCCACTTGCCAGCTCAATTTCGCCCAGCTCGTCATAAGTAACATTTTCCACATCGCGCACCAGCATCAGTGGTCCGGCTACTTCCTGTATGGTTCTATACTCTTTTGGCATTTAGAAGTCCTCCTTTCCCAATGCATTCGCAATCTCAATGTGTAACTCTTCTGTTACTTTTTCATATTCTTTCTGAATCTCATCTTCAGTCACATATTTGAATCGGCCAATCTGTTCACGTACAGGCAGATTGATCAAATTCTGTAATTTCGCACCCTTTTCTAAGGCTTCTACAGACTGATCATAATATGCGAGAACAAGATCCATCATCATATACTGCTTATCCAAGGAAGTATAAGTATCTACTTCATGGAAAGAGTTCTGATGCAGGAAATCTTCTCGAATAGAGCGTGCAGCTTCCATCTTCAGACGGTCGCTTGCTGATAAGGCATCCATACCAACCATCTTTACAATTTCGTCTAATTCCGCTTCTTCCTGAAGCAGGGTCATCATTTCCTGACGTTTTGCCATCCAGTCCGGCTCAACTTTTTCATTGAACCATTTTTCCATATTATCAAGATACAACGAATAACTGTTTAACCAGTTGATTGCCGGGAAATGTCTCTTATAAGCAAGTGCTGAGTCCAATCCCCAGAATACTTTTACGATTCGAAGTGTAGCCTGTGATACCGGTTCTGAAATATCTCCACCCGGAGGTGATACTGCACCGATTACAGACAATGCTCCTTCTCTTTCTTCCTTACCTAATGAAATCACATGACCTGCTCTTTCATAGAACTGTGCAAGACGGCTTCCCAGATAAGCCGGGTATCCTTCCTCACCAGGCATCTCTTCCAGACGTCCTGACATTTCACGGAGTGCCTCTGCCCAACGTGATGTTGAATCTGCCATTAACGCAACTGAATACCCCATATCTCGGAAATATTCCGCAATTGTAATTCCTGTATAAATAGATGCTTCACGTGCTGCAACCGGCATGTCTGATGTATTTGCGATCAGAACGGTTCTCTGCATCAAGGACTGTCCTGTCTTTGGATCTTTCAGTTCCGGAAATTCATTCAGAACATCCGTCATCTCATTACCACGCTCTCCACATCCGATGTAAACAACGATATCTGCTTCCGCCCATTTTGCAAGCTGATGCTGGATTACTGTTTTACCACTTCCAAATGGTCCCGGTACTGCAGCAACTCCACCTTTTGCAAGCGGGAAAAATGTATCAATAACACGCTGTCCTGTTACCAGTGGCATATCCGGAGATAATTTCTTTTTATATGGACGTCCCTTACGAACTGGCCATTTCTGCATTAGTGTCAATTCCTTGTCACCTTCTGCGGTCTCTACAACAGCCACTGTTTCTTCCACCGTAAATTCTCCGGCCTTTATTTCTTTTATTGTTCCTTTGATTCCATATGGAACCATGATCTTCTGCTGTACGACAATCGTCTCCTGCACTGTTCCGATCACATCTCCGGCTTCTACTTCATCTCCAACTTTTGCAGTAGGTACAAATTCCCATTTCAAATTTCTCTTCAGAGACGGTACCTCTACACCACGTTTTAAGTTATTTCCGGATACTTTCATAATGTCATCCAGCGGGCGCTGAATTCCATCATATATGCTGGTAATCAATCCAGGTCCCAATTCAACAGACATTGGCACTTCCATAGATTCTACCGGTTCTCCCGGTCCAAGTCCTGATGTCTCTTCGTATACCTGAATAGATGCCTCGTCTCCGTGCATCTCTATGATTTCGCCAATCAGTCTTTGTTCACTAACACGAACGACGTCAAACATGTTCGCATCTCGCATTCCCGAAGCAATAACAAGTGGGCCTGCGACTTTCTTTATTACGCCTGTACTCATTTGACGAACTACCTCGCTTTCTATCTATTGTTTTATTCTTCTGAGAACAAAATATCGCTTCCGACAGCCTGTTCCACCGTCTTCTTTACGCCTTCCACACCGGCACCGGTATTCCCCGATACGCCCGGAATTTGTATGATCGCTGGAAATGTCCGTTCCTGATATTCTTCTATCACATCTGTCAACTGCGCTGCAACTGCCTCTGTAATATAGATAACGCCATATTTTCCATCTGCCAGCTGACGCAGCTTATCTTTTGCTTCTTCCCGGTTCTTGACAGGACAGATGCTAAGACCGAGTGTTGCAAATCCATATATGCTGTCATAATCTCCGATTACTGCAATCTTATACATACATCTCCCTTATCCTTTCCCGGATCATCTCGTCTGGAAATCCATTTTGTTTTCCTGTCAGGATCATCCGCACCGTCTTAATTTCATTTTGTCTTGCCAGCAGATACGCTACCAGCGGCCCTGCAGAAAAGGCATTATATTTCTGTGGCTTAATTGCCTCGATCATCCGGTTATCACACCATCTTTCAAATGCCGATGGCGATTCTTCCAATGCTTCTACACCGTCTGCATAAACTGTATCTTTCAAATATTCTCGCAATGCATCTGCTCCCGACAATGCTGCTTTTGCCAGCTGTTCCACATTGATGCTCTCACATGGAGCCATAGCACGTTTCATAAACTCCAGCGATTTTCCTGTCTTCTGACATCTCACTGCGATTTTGATATTTGCAAGTGCCACCGTTGACTCAGCATATACACGGATAATCTCATCTTTTGCGTCATGTCCTGCCTGTGTAATAGCCTCCAAAGCTGCACGATCTACAATCACATCACATAGCTGTCCATCTCTTGTCTGAAGCAATGTCTCATAAGCCTCTTTTGCAGCCGCCTCCATATTTCCCGGAAGACGTTCAAACGCTTTATTCTCTACAATTGACAACATTTCCTTTCCCGGAATCTCGCAGTCATCATAAAAAATTTTTTCATTTGTCACCTCTGTACAAACTTCCTTGATCGCTGCTTTTAGGTTATGATATAGTTTCGGATAAGACATCACATCAAACACTGTTAAATCCGGAGATACTTCCTGGATAACCTGCCATGTTTTCTCTTCCTCGCAATTTAAAATTGCTTCCACATCATTCTCTGTCTCAGCATTTCCCCAGCCTTTTTCATTTAAAAGCCCAAGACACTGTGCTTCATCTTTGCATGCAAGGAGCTGGTCAATCACAGAATCTGTAAGCAGTGATGCCTCCAACGCACGTATTCTGGCAACTGCATAGGTATATTCTAATTCATTCACATTCAATCCTCCCGGCTGCTTTATTTTATACAAACATTATTTTTTGCACCAAGTCAGACCATTCATCACGTTTGGATTCAAAGATTGCCCGTATGGTACAGTTCTCTTCAATCCCACCGTATACCAGAATAAAACCGCCATCAATCTGCTTTGTTTCCGAAGCAAATGTCAGCTTTCCACCTTTCGATGCTGCGATTTTCTCTGTTTCTTCTACAAACGAAGCCGGAATTCTCTGCTTATCTTTTTCAGAAAAATAAATCTCACCATCACCTGACTGCACATATGTCTTCAACAGATTTGTAAGTAATTCAAAATACTCTTCATCTGAAAGATTCATTACTTTTTCATATGCCTTTTGAAGCACTTCGGAGATCATTTCCTGTTTTGCCTTCAAAACGGCCGTCTTTCTCTTCATGTCACAAGAGGAGGCAATGCGTTCATGATAATTCTTCACTGCAGTTTTTGTTTTCTGATCCATTCGCTGCTGTGCTTCTTCTACTTCCGCTTTTACTCTTGCCTGTATTTCCTCTGCCTGTGCATTTGCTTGTGCGATTCTCTCTTCGGCTTGTGCGTTTGCATCTTCCAGGATCTGACTTTTCATCTTGTCTAATCCACTCATTTTCTTTACCTCGCTCTATTTCAATTCATCTTCATTCTCCGAATAACATTCTCCTGAAGTAACCCTTCAGCTTATACCGGAATTGCACTTACTGCGAGGATAGAAATCAGCAGTGCTAAAATTGCATATGTCTCAACCATCGCCGGGAAAAGCATTGCCTTACCAAACTGTTCCGGTTTCTTTGCCACGATTCCGATTGCTGCTGCAGCTGTTTTACCCTGAGATTTTCCTGAGATCAATCCAACAATACCAATTGGAAGACATGCTGCCAAAATCAAAAGACCTGTTGCAACAGATACTTCTTTGATACCGCCGCCAAGCAGACCAACCTTCGAAAGTGTAATAAATCCAACCAACAATCCGTAAATTCCCTGTGTACCCGGAAGCAACTGCATGATCAATACTTTTGCAAATTTACTTGGGTCTTCTGATACAACCCCTGATGCTGCCTGACCTGCTACTCCAACACCTAAAGCAGAACCTGCTCCTGCCAACAATACAGCTAATGCTGCTCCAAGAAGTGCATATACAATACCTAATTTATCCATAACTTTTTATTCCTCCTTAACATCCGCATACTTTGTATTTTCTCTAAATGGATGGAATGCTCTTCCTCCACCTTCATAGAATTTTCCGAAAAATTCTACATACTGTAAACGATTTGTGTGCACATACGCGCCAAGTAAGTTGATCGCAATATTAAATACGTGTCCGATAATAAATACAATTACGAACAGGATCACTCCAAATACGCTTTTTCCTCCCATACTTCCCATCTGGTTTACAACCTGAGCAATAACACCTGTTGCAAGTCCCAGTGCCAGAAGTCTTGAATAAGATAACACGTCACTTAACCATCCTGTCACATTGTACAGATCATATGCTCCTAATGCGATACGAAGTCCAAAATTTTTATTTGCTCTGCCTGACATCAACACGATACCCACCGCTCCGAGGATGGACGCCCATTTTGCAATTGCATTGACAACCGGCGGAAATGTAATCTGAACTTGTGCAATAGATGCAAAAATATCTGTCGGAATTAATAACAAGATCAACCCGAACAAAAAAACATACCACAATACTACGTCACATAAGAAATCCACATATTTTTTATCTCTGATACACATGTATCCTTTAATCCCTAATCCTGTAAATAAATGGATCAATCCAAATACCATAGAATAAATCAACAATTTCATTGGATTATTGAGTGGAACAAACCATAATGCTTTGATTCCCACTTCATGTCCGAAGAATGTTCTGGATACAACGTTGATCACGTCTCCGAAATATCCGCCAAACATGATTCCCCAGAATAATGTTGATAATCCGCACCAGAAAAACAACTGAATTGACTTCTTCATCCCCTCTGACATACGCGGGAATTTTAAAATCAGTACACCACAGGCAATAGAAACAATTGCTCCATATGCTGCATCTGATAACATCAATCCAAATAAAAATACATAAAATACTGACATGATCGCTGTCGGATCAATCTCACCTTTTTTCGGAAGACCGAAAGATTCCAAAACACCTTCCGCACTTGCTGAAAATTTATTATTTTTCAAAAGTACCGGCGGTTCTTCCTCTTCTTTTAACTCCTCCACATCAATCGCACAGTCATATTTGCTTTCCAGAACCCGTTTCACCTTTTCTACATCCCGATGAGGAACATAACCGCTCAGCACAAAAGTATTTGCCGATTGTGGTATCTCTCCTAATACTTCGTACTTTTCCGCTCGTACACGATAATAATCTGCAAGCAGATAAATCTCTTCTCTTTGTTCTGCGAGCCTGATTACTTCCTGCTCGATCTGTGAAATCCGATTCTCTTTTTCTTTGATTGCCTGCTTTAACTCCTCCGTTTCTCCTGCCGGAGTCTTTGCGCTGCTCTGCGCTATTCTTGAAAATCCTCGACTTCGAAGTGCTTCTTCTATACTCTGTTCTTCTTGTTTCAAACAGATGACTGCAATACAAGTCATATCCTGTCCGGATGAAATCACATAAGCATCTGCCGCCTCAACTTCCGGTGCTGCATCTGCCAAAATCTCGTAAATTCCAGAAATATCAGCCTGTCCCGGAATACTTCCTAAAATCACAGAAGTTTTCTTTGTTCCTGTCGCATTCATCGGGATATCCAGACTCAGCCATGGGACAAGGCTCTCAATCCGATTCTCCAGCTTAAGGATTTCTGCTTTATTCTCTGCTTTTTCCTTATCCAATACCTGGATCCTGCTCACCAGTTTAAGCAGTTCCTCTCGCTTTCGAATCACTTCTTCATGTACTTTTGCATCAACCAGCTTCTTGCCTTCCAGAGATGACAGCATCGATGTTTTTACCGGAGCATATTCATTCAATATCTCCAAAGCTCTGTCAGCAGAATTAGCAGCTTTTTCAAAGCTGCTTCTGGCATTTGCAGTGTCCATCCGGCGGAAATCTTCGTCTTCGTCCAACACATGGTTAATCTCCATAATTCCCATGCTCTGAATCTTTTCCAGAATCGCTTTTCGGTCCTTCTTCAACGCGCAGATACTCATTCGCTGCATCTGCAATACCGCCATAACACAATCCCTCCTTTTTCATTACAGTTTACCTGCAAACTGTAATTCTTTTTACCTTCCCGCAACACGCAGCTTATGATACCAATTGTGCTATTACGAGGCTGACCGCTTCCTCTTCCTTCGCGGAAGCAAGTTCTTTTAACGCTATAACTTCTTTCTCAATCTTTGACAGCGTCTCTGCTTGTACCCGTTCTCCTTCTTCGCTTGCATCTGACATGGCTTTCTGCATCTTCTCTTCCATTACAGCTAATTGTTCTTCTTTCCATTGTTTCGCCTGTTTTTCTGCATCGTCCACGATCTGATTGCCTTTGACTTCAGCATCTCTTGTTATTGCATCTGCTTTTGCTTCTGTCTCCCGGATTACCTGAATGGTTTCTTCTACCATATTCTAGTCACCGCCTTTCCCTAAGGTACATATTCTCATCCTAGCACATCTTTTGTATAAAATCTATAAATTTTTTAGACTTTTTCAAACTTTTTTGTGAATAAATTGTTTGTTTTTTGTCAATAATATCAACAACTTAGTAGAATATGCACAACTTTTATTTATTATGCGATTTTTATCCTATATTTATTCCATTCTATCTAAAAAATTTTTAGGTTTTTAAAAAGGGCGTGTGAAAAAACTCTCGTTGTTTCACACACCCTTTTTCTTTTATTTATTCCATTCCAAATGATGAAGATGTCCTTCCAAATTCATCCCTGCAAACTGATTTTGTCTCAATGCCTCATATAACATAATTGCAACTGAATTTCCAAGATTCAAAGAACGAATCTCTCCTACCATTGGAATTCTCACACAGTTCTCCTGATTTTCAACAAGAATCTCCTCCGGGATACCTGCGCTTTCCTTCCCAAACATAATATAACAATCTTCTTCATATGCTACATCAGTATATACTTTTTCAGCTTTTGTCGTTGCCATGTAAATCTTTGCTCCCGGATTTTTATCCAGAAAATCCTGATAATCAATATAAGTTGTAACATCAAGATCTTTCCAATAATCCATTCCTGCACGACGCAAGGCTTTCTCATCAAGACGAAATCCTAATGGTTCGATCAAATGCAGTCTTGTATTTGTTGCAACACAAGTACGTCCGATATTTCCTGTATTCGCCGGAATCTCAGGCTCTAATAACACAATATTTAACATATTTTTTCTCCACTACAGTTTTTTCTAAACAAAATAATTATTTATTTTGTTCTGCACGTAATTTTTCAATAAAATGCTCCAGTCTTTCCAATGCGGCCTTTAAATCTTCCAAAGAATATGCATAAGATATTCTCAGGAAACCTTCTCCACAGTCTCCAAACGCTGTTCCCGGAACAACTGCCACCTTTTCTTCGTATAACAGACGAGTTGCGAACTCTTCCGATGTCATATTGAACTCTTTAATACTTGGAAATACATAGAATGCACCAAATGGTTCAAAGCACTCCAATCCCATACGTTTGAATTCGTGCATTAAAAATCGTCTTCTTTGATTATATGCTTTTCGCATTTCTATTACTTGATCTCCGCAATGACGCAATCCTTCAATCGCTGCATACTGACTGTTTGTAGGTGCACACATAATTGCAAATTGATGTAATTTAATCATCTGCTTCAAAATTGCCTGCGGACCACAGCAATATCCAAGGCGCCATCCCGTCATCGCAAATCCTTTTGAAAATCCATTGATCACAATTGTTCGCTCTCTCATTCCAGGCAGACTAGCGATAGAAACATGGTCACCTTTGTAGCTCAATTCCGAATAAATTTCATCGGAAATAACAAACAGGTCATGTTCTTCCACAAACTTTGCAATTGGTTCCAAATCCTCTTTTGTCATAATTGATCCTGTCGGATTATTTGGAAATGGCATGACCAGAATCTTTGTCTTTTCTGTCACTTTATCTTTCAAATCATCTACTGTCAGCTTAAACTCATTTTCATGCTTTAATTCTACGATTACCGGAACACCATCCGCCATAATTGTACATGGCAGATATGATACATAACTAGGCTGCGGAAGTAATACCTCTTCTCCCGGATCAAGCATACAGCGAAGTGCCAGATCAATAGCCTCACTTCCTCCGACAGTGATCAAGGTTTCTTTTTTCGGATCATAATCGACATGGATCGTACGTTCAAGATATTTGCAGATTTCTGTACGAAGCTCCATCAATCCTGCATTAGATGTATAAAATGTTCTTCCCTTTTCCAGAGAAAAAATTCCTTCTTCACGTATTCTCCATGGCGTGTCGAAATCCGGTTCTCCAACACCAAGTGAAATGACATCTTCCATTTCATTTGCCACATCAAAGAATTTTCGGATTCCTGATGGCTGTACTGATACAATCTTTTTTGATAATGGATTTCTCATTATGGTGTCACCACCATTCTGTCAGACCCTTTCTTAGGCAGCATGATCGTACCATGGTCTTTGTATTTTTTCAAAATAAAATGAGTCGCTGTTCCAATAACCGGTTCAATCGGAGAAAGCTTCTCTGATACAAACAATGATACTTCCTGCAATGTTTTTCCTTCCAATGTAACAAGAAGATCATATGCACCGGAAATCAAATATACCGCATTCACTTCCGGATAATTGTAAATACGTTCCGCAATGCGGTCAAATCCCTGATTTCTCTGTGGTGTAACACGAACTTCAATCAATGCTGTCACTTTTTCCACCCCGGTTTTATCCCAATTAATCATTGTATGATATCCGCAAATAATTTTTTCTTTTTCCATTTCTGCTACTTCATTTGCAATCTCTGCTTCTTCCATACCCATAAGAACTGCAAGTTCTCCAAGATCAATCCGGCTGTTTTTCTCTAGATTTCTCAAAATTTCATTTCTTAATTTCTGTTTTGTATCCATAATTTTTACCTTCCTATAATTTCTGTTTTCTCCATAACATCAGTTCATCCGATGTTGGCCGATCCAGGTATCTGATTTCACTTCCGCTTGTGATCACCCTCGCATTCTCTGCGGTGGTACTCCCAAGCCTAACGGCTCGTGCGCCGTTCTTTTCTAAAATCTCAATTAGCTTTTCGCCTTGATCTGTGAAAAACAGAAGACTTCCTGTTGATGTCATCTTATATGGATTCAAATGATAATATTCACAAATTTCTACCGTTTCCTGTCGAATCTGTATCTTCTGCATATCAATCTGCAACCCAAGTCCTGCCACTTCAGCTGTATCCCATAAAGTTGCAAAGAGCCCGCCGCTTCCTACATGCTGCACAGCGGATAAAATAATATTTTCCTCTTTCACTTCTTTTTCAACATTCTCCAATAACTGAAGCTTGAGTATCTGTGGCTCTAGTTCTTTGGTCTGACGTAAAAATGCCGGAACAAATCTTCCTTTTAGTTCTTTTTCCTGCTCGTCCAAAATACGCAGCGTACCTTCTAACCCCACAAAACCGCACATGATAATGTCTTGTTCCGGCTTAATATTCTCGATATTTCTAAGCATCCTCTTTTCTGCAAATCCCATTGTCTCCACACGCACAATTGCCTGTGTCACTGCCGGATTCACCTCTACCTGAACATTTGAAATTGCGATATTCATCATGGTACACATTTCTTCCATTTCTTGTACCATGCCTGCCACCTTTTGCTCTCCGATACGCTCCGAGATCAAAATAAAAATCTGCACATCTACAGGTTTTGCCCCTCTGGATGCCAACTGATTGATTGCTGCTGCCAAAGCATAATTTCCCAGTTTTTTTGTATCACCTGATGTAGATGCCGCCGATTTTATGAGCACTTGTTCATCATCTACAGCATAAGCACTGCAACTTTCCGCCGCTGATATCTTCAATAAATTTTGTTCTTGCTTTTTATATAATTGTTTCATCACTGCACGATTCCATGCAGTTTGTGATAGTTTTCCTACTTTCATACTACTCCTTGATCATCCGGACTTCTATGTTCTTTGCACTCTTAATCAATAACCATATATAATTTCCTGAATTGCTGCATTGATCGTTGCTAAATCCTGTGTTCCAATCGCTTGTCTCATTTTGGCTGTAGCATCTGCATCATCTGATGCTGTTCCCACAGAATAGGTCTCCGGAGATGATACATACTCACTATGATTCACAACTTCTCTGCTCACCTCTGTCCCATTCTCTGTCACAACCTTCCACAACTGTGCAGAAAGTTTTGGATGTGCTTCGCTTACAAAGTTGATATATCCTATCGGATCATCCGATTCAATATATTTCTTTTCTTCGTTTGGTTCATTTGAAAGTGTCTCACTTACATAAGTAACTGTTCTGTTCGGATCTCTTGTTTCTTTCCCGTATATATTAAATGTTATGCATCCTCCGCCAACAATTGATTCAATATAAACTGGATATTCCTGATTATTTTTAAATACCAGATCCATCACATCATCTGCTATTGCTGCATCCATAGATGGCTCCGCATAAGATACGATCATAGAATGTGCGTGTCTTTCTACAATTTCAAGTTCTGCATAAAGCAATGCCTGATACAATGTCGTAGACACCTGGCAGATTCCTCCACCCATTGTCTGTTCTACCGTGTTCCCGGAGAAAGATGCCGCTTCCGCATATCCGTTTTCTTCTGTATATGGTCTCATCGTTTCATCTGCAGATTGTTCTTCACCAGGCTGCAGTAAAATATCATTCAGGTGTTTTGCTCCACTTTCTACGTTTTTTGCACGCCCACTTTCATCCGCATTATAATACATCGTACAACTGCCAAGCAAATCTGTCATATCTTTCAATGCTTCAGCCGTAATCTCCGGAGCATTTTCATCTATTGCTGCCTGAATTGTAGCATTTTTTCCATCCCAATCTTTTAAAAGCTTCTTTATATTCTCGATTGTCTTACTTGTGTTTAAAACTTCTCCGTTTTTTTCTTTCTCGACGCTTATATTTCCTGAAGCATCCTGTGCTACATAGGCATTCTGCGGCTCATTAAGAGCAGGTACTGCTGCTGTTTCTAACGCTTTTTTTGCAGTATTTTCATCTACTGTATATTGCAGTGGAATGTTATGTGTCAATTTTCCACGTTTTGCATCTTTTTTAATTTTATATGCTTTTAATGCATTTCCTCTTCTGCCATAGTCCACTGCCTTTTGTGCTGAATCTTCCAAATCACTTACTTGAAGCCCCAATGTATTCACTTCGACATCAAAAGATCTGTCATCTGCCACTTTGAATGTAAAGGCCACATTATTTCCCTGGCTTATAGCACCCTGCACTGTCTGGACAGCTTCTTCTTTTGTCTGCCCGGATACATCGACTCCTCCAACCGTAATCCCTGATAATATTTTTCCATTATCCTGACGATTCATATAGCGTTTTAAAGCAAACTGTATCCCTGCCATAATGATCAATATAAGTATCAATACCATACCCAGCAAATAAAGATTTCGCTGGAGTCTTCGATTCTTTTTGCGTCTTCTCTTTCCTTTTTTCTGCTGCATCTTATACCCCTTGGTCTTATCTGGCACCCATATTCTTTACATAAGATATGGAATTATCATCGTTGCAACCATTGCTAATATTATTACAAGAATAACAATAGACACTGTTTTCTTAAATTTTTTATCATAAAAATTCATTTCGATACCTCTTTTTTATTTCTTATTTTGAATTGGTTTTATTCTATACTTTTTGCTCATTTTTTGCAAGAACCTATATAGTTGCTGGTCACAGCAGCCCTATACAACCTTATATGTTGTAGCCTGATTTGTGAGTGGATTGCGGTTTTGATAATCAAACAAAATCAAATGTCCATCTATATTTTCCAAATGTGTCATCTTACGCAGCTGACGTTTATCATACTTTTCATACCCTTTCAAATATTGATGTTCTTCTGCCTCTGTATCGTAAAATGTCCGCTCCACCACTTTACTTACTAAAGAGTCACCTGCAAATGCCGGACGATTTTTCATATTTTCCCGCAGATATAAATCCATAACTAACGTCTGACGAAATTGCTCTTCTGTTAATAAAGTCTCGTATTGTACTAATGCCACTTCTTTTATAAACGCATATAATATTTCATATCGTGCGACACGATTATGATTCACCCCGTAATATCCATGTTCTTCATAATAGTTACTCATTTCTTCAAACATCACAAACGAATCTCCAAAAACTTGTTCAAGCAATTCCATAGTATGTTCAAATTGTCTGCTGTTATAATACACCTCTACCATTTCTTCCAATCCTTTGAGACGAATCACATCCGAATATGGAAGCCATTTTGTCGACAGCACTTCATACGGCGGTCTGTTCTGATACAACAACTCATAATCTTTTGTTTTTTCTTCCATATATGAGCCTTTTAAAACTTTAAGAAATCCAAGCTGCAGCTGTTCCGGTCTTAATGCATATACGTCACAAAATGACTTATGGAAACTATTGTAATCTTCAAAAGGAAGACCCGCAATCAAATCTAAATGCTGATGAATATTTTTCGCAGCATGCACACGATTCACCACTTCTGTCACCTGCGAAAATTTCATTGTACGGTGAATTTCCTTAATCGTCTGTTCATTTGTTGACTGCACACCAATTTCCAATTGGATTAATCCAGGTCGCATAGTACTGATTAAATTTAATTCTTCATCATTTAATAAATCTGCTGCCACCTCAAAATGGAAATTTGTTTTCCCTTTATCATGTTCTTTTATATAAGACCAGATTTCCATAGAATGTGAATGCTTACAATTAAATGTACGGTCTACAAATTTTACTTGTGGAATCTCATGATCTATAAAAAACTGTAATTCTTTTTTTACCAGCTCTAAGTCTCTAAAACGAAGACATTTATCGATAGAAGAGAGACAATAACTACATGAAAACGGACATCCCCTGCTTGATTCATAATAAATGATCTTATTCTTGAAAACATCTAAATCTTCATATACAAATGGCACTTTACTTAAATCCATCACATTTCGATCTGCAGTTTCTATGATTTCTTCTCCATCTCGGAAAGTTATCCCCACGATTTCTTTCAATCGTTGGACTTTTTCACATTGTTCCGGCTTTTTCCCACTGTTGTTGTGATAAAACTCTGCCAATTCTAAAAATGTCTCTTCTCCTTCTCCTCGCATAATGCCATATACCTGTGGAAATTGTTCTAACATATGAGACGCATGATATGAAACCTCCGGTCCTCCAAGCCAGATATCTGTCTGTGGCATAATCTTCCCCAGTTCTGTAATCAGCTGTTCTACATATTCAATGTTCCACAAATAGCAGGAAAAGCAAAGTACTTCCGGTTTTCTTTTATACAGATCCATCAATATCTGATCCAACGGCTGGTTAATTGTGTATTCCGCAATTCCTATCTCTTCTTTATATCTCTCACATTTTCCTGCTGCATAAGCTCTCAGACTATATACTGCTAAATTGGAATGAATGTATTTTGCATTGATTGCAGTCAATAAAATATTCATCTATATGCTCCCTTTTTTCTAATATGTCGCTTTTATATTAAATAACCCGATACTTTTTTCATTTCATTATAAACGCTTCCCCCTCTATTTTCAATTATTCTTCTTAGGCATCTTGACTTTTTCTTAAAAACCATGTAAACTTAAGACTCGTGCAGCCGGGGTGTTAGCGGTACCTTGTACCTGCAATCCGCTATAGCAGGGGTGATATTACGCAGAGGGTGCTGATTTGCAAAGCTGCCCTTGGAAAGTGGCGTTGAAAATCTGGGTCTCACACGACGGGAACCTGTGAACCGTGTCAGGTCGGGAACGAAGCAGCACTAAGCAGGACCTTCCGGGTGTTGTGAGGGTGCCTGGATCGAGTCAACTACCAAGGTAACGTTTGTGGAGATGCATTCGAAGCGTAATGCACGTAAAGTAAGAAATTCAAGACACTGGAAGGCATGTCCTCACAGTGTCTTTTATTTTTATCTATATTTAACTGATTGTTCTATACAATCTTATCTAATCCTCTTTTTTCAAACTTCTTTCATATTTTATTTTCTTCTGCTTTTCCCTGAGTTCTTTAAAAAACTGCTTCATCATCGCACTACATTCTTCGCCCAGTACACCTGTCGTAAGCTCAACCTGATGATTAAATTCCTGCATATCAAGCAGATTTAAAATAGAGCCTGCACACCCGGCCTTTGGATTCATACATCCGACAACAACACGCTTTGTCCGTGCCTGTACAATCGCACCCGCACACATCTGGCAAGGTTCCAAGGTGACATATAATGTGCACTCTTCCAATCTCCAGTCATTTATTTTTTTACTCGCTTTTTTTATCGCAGCAATCTCCGCATGTGCCAATGGATTTTTATCGGTTGTTCTTCGATTATAACCTCGTCCAATAATCTTTCCTTCATGCACAATCACACATCCTATCGGAACCTCTTCCAGCGCATAAGCCTTCTTTGCCTGCCGAATTGCCTCTCTCATATATTTTTCATCCAACTTTTGGTTCATCTCATCCATGAATATTTCTAATCCTTTCATGTATTTTCAGTTCTTTTCTTATTATTACAAGAATACATTATCTTAGAGGTTTTGAACAGCATTTCCTCAATTCTTATTTTATTAATCTATTGGAGGTACTCTATGAATCCAGGTATTTATTATCTTTATGAATATAAAAATAATCACCGTATGCGCAACACCGGATTTTTAAAACTTACAAAAAAGCCTGATTGCTGGCTTCTGCAGATTCAAGCCAGAAATATTCCTGTCACGAATCAGCACCTTGTCCCACTCTGCGCTATTTTAACTGAACAAGAACATAGCATTTCAAAAAAAATAAGTGAGCTTCCATGCAATTCTCATATCATTTCTGCTCAACTTACACTACCGGATTCTGCCATCAATTCAATTGCATCCATGGAGAATCTGCATGGTTTTTTAATTTTACTGCCCGATGAATGTTTTCTTACAGCTACAGAATCACATTTCCATCTGGATATCAACGAAATTTTTTCGACAACTGTACAATCCGAAACTTCTGAGCAAGTTCCTGCGTCCGCTCCTGATCTTTCAGCTTCTGAATACAACGATAATGATAATTTATTCGAAGCCAGTGATACAACAAACTTATTATCTCCTTCTAAAACCATACAGAAAATCCATCGTTCAGATTTGAAAATTCTTCCTAAAAAATGTTGGAATCTTGCAAACAACAGTTTTCTTCTGCATGGATATCATAATTATCATCATCTTCTCCTTATTGAAGAAAATGGTCATTATCAACTCGGAGTGCCCGGAGTATATGATATTCAGGAAGCCCGAGCCGCAGAAATTTTTGGTTTTCCGAAATTCATAGATTCCTACAATGATCAATTAGAACTTTCTTCTGACGAATGTAATACCCAGGAAACCTTTGGATATTGGTGTCATTACATTTATTAGAAAATATTTTTCTAAAATTTCTTTGCACTATAAAAGGGGAGCATATCAGTCTATTGTAGCTCCCCTTTTACCTTAGTCTAAATAAATTGGTGGTTCATAATCTTTGCCAAGCTCTGATTTCATCCGCTCCTGGTATCCAAGATATGCCCATTCTGTCATATCGTCCCAACGATGCTTTGCACGATCGTATACCTGCACATATCCAATCTTATTCGGATGCATTCTCACACTATTAGATAAATATTCGTGTCCTGTATACGGATTCAACTCTCCTATTGTCAAATCTTCTTCGATTTCGTTTCTCTTTACAAAACGCTTAGGCTCTTCCTCCGGCTCGATCGTTGCCTTCTCCCATTCCGAAGTAAGTCTCGCTCTCTCATATGCACTCTGCACAATCTGCGGCTCCCAAACGGTTGTCTTACGAGCATCATAATTCTCTGTTTCGTCCTGCGGTATCTCCTCCGCATCCTCCAGAGTCAATTCCTCTAATTCATCCCAAGGTTCTTCATCTTCAGGCAAAATCTCTTCTTCCGAATCATCATCTACTTCTTCAACTTCTGCTTCCTCTGTTTCTAATTCTTCCGATTGCACTGTTTCTAATTCCTGCTCTTCTGATTTCACTTCTTCAGCTGTCGTTTCTTCTGCATCTTTATTTTTCAGCCCTGCATTGTTTGCATATTGAACCGCAAGTTCCTCTGATGCGGTTTCCTCTATTTCCAACTCCTCTGGAAATATACTCAACTTAAATGGACATCCCAAAATAGCTGCAATCAATCTCATGTCTTGTTCCTGAAAGTTATCTCTGCTCAAACGCTGGGTCAGATTCTGACGTGACATTGCTTTCCCAGTTCGTTCCTCGATCATCTCAGCCAGTTGTTTAATCGTCATGTTTTTTCTGCTTAACATAATTTTAACTTGTTCGCCAAACGTTAAATCTCCCATAAGAAACCCTCCTTACATCTACCCCTTATTCTAACAAAAGCACATTCCATCGTCAATGCAGAACCCCTCCCTAAAAAATTTCTTTCCCACTATATCAAAAAAGGAACCGGATTACTCACTGTCATTTACAAGTAATTCCTGTTCCTTTTTAGAAAGAAGATAGATTTTTCTGCTGCATCTGGTTCAACAATTGTCTCTACTTTTACTTTCGGTAAAAGATTCGCACTATATTCTGCACCTCGATAAATCTTTTTAAAACAAAAGAGGCGCTTTTCCGTAATGGAAAAACACCTTTGTTTTTGTGACTATTTATAGATTTCATCTGATTTTCCAGATTATTTTCCGTCTTTTTGCTGTTCCAAATATTCTTCAAGCGTAATGCCCTGTCCCATAATTTCTTTTGCCGCTGTTTTACCGACATAACGGAAATGCCATGGCTCATATCCAACCCCTGTAATATCTGACTTTTCAGCAGGGTAACGCAAAATATAACCATAATTTGCACAGTTTGCTTTCAGCCACTTTGCTTCGTCAGTATTTTCTTCTTCGTCATCTGCACCTAGGTAATCTGATGATGTAATATCCATTGCCAATCCGGTAGCATGCTCACTTGTTCCCGGAAGTGCTACAGACTGTTTTGTTTTATCATAAGCATCCAATGGTGCTTCACCTTGATAAATCCAATTCAACATTTCGTTGTTAAAAGACTCTTTTAATGTCTCATTATCACAATATGCCGATACAATATTCAAACTCATTCCTGCATCCGCAGCATCCTGGAACATCTTCTTTGTATCATCCGCAATACGACTGTCTACAGAATAATCATCTGTTATTTTTGTCAGACTCGGTGCATAAGATGTATCCAGCGGGCTCTCGCTATTAATCAGGACAAGACTCCAGTCATCATCTTTAGAAGCCAGTTTTTCAGCATTTTCCTTTGCAATCGCCTCTGATGACGGCTGCACCTTAGCCTTTTCAGCTTCTGCCTGCAACTGTTCATTTTCTTTTTTCAGCTTATTCTCTGTAGTTTTACATTCTTCTCTTACTTCTTTGATTCTTGCTCTTCCACTCAATCCCATAAGAAGCATTCCTATCAATGCTCCAAAGATGATTCCGATACAAAGTATTTTAATCAGACGATACTTCATCTTTTTTTTCTTCATCTGTCTATATCTCCCTCTTACTTTTTTACATCTACTGCATATATCTCACTTCAAATGTCTCAATCGTAATTGCTTTGTTAAATAAATTCCCCTGAACATAATCACATCCCAATTCTTGCATTACATTCAATTGATCTTGTGTTTCTACCCCACAGGCATAAACAGACGCCCCAAGTCGACGACAAATATCAATCACTGCTTTTGCCACAATTCTGCTTCGGCTGTTTCCTACAATATTAGAGGTAATTCCTTTATCTAGTTTCAAGCCGTCAAACTCCATAATAGACAAAATAGAAAAACTGGAATCTTTTGCCCCAAAATCATCCAAAAGAACCCTCACATTCGCTTTTCGGATTTTATTACTTGTCTCAGCAAGCATCTCTGGGTTCATCTCCTGATTTGTCTCCGACACTTCCACTTGCAAATACTCACTTGACACATGATATTTTTCAATCATCTGCAGAATCTTATCTCCAACACTCTCATATCGTAAAGTTGCTCCTGAGAAATTAACTGAAATCGGTAACATCATCCGTCCTTCATTCTCCCATCTGCGAAGTGTCTTACACACTTCTTCAAACACATACAAATCCAGATACTGCGAAAGCTTTGTTTCCTCCAAAAGTGTCAGATAACGCCCCGGATCCACAATCCCCAAGTCTTTATGATGATACCTCACAACTGCTTCGGCCCCGACAACATCTTCTGATTCCGCTTCCAGCACTGGTTTCAGACATACAATAAAATTCCCCTGCTCAATATCATCTAATAAATCCTGTTTAATAATCGGTTCATGATGACCTTTTTTCAGATTCTTATAATATTTACGTTTTTCTTTACGCATCATATTCCCTGCATCCATAACAAGATTATCTATATTGATATCCAGTTTTTCCCAGGCATATCCCATCGTAACCAGTCCAAGACTGATATTGTCTAATTTCTCGCTACTGCTGTGAATACGATTCATAAATTCTTCATATGAAATATTCTCCGCAAGGATCAGGTATTCATCTCCTGTCATACGAAAAACCATAAAACCTTTAAAGAACTCTTCCAGTACTTCTCCTACTCGGATAACAACCTCGTCTCCATATTCCCTTCCAAATTCTTTGTTAAAATTCTTCAGACCATTTACATCGACAGAAACCGCACCCAAAGATTTTAACGCTTCTTGATTCACCTCTGAAAGATATCCCACAAAACTATTCCTGTTCAGCAAGCCTGTCAAGTCATCATGGTAACTTAGATATTCCTGCTGTCTTTGTAATTTCTGTAAAACTGTTGTCTGTGAAATATACGGGAGTAGCGAACGCAATAAAGAAAGATCGCACCCTCCTCTGTGAACATTCACAACTGCCAGTATTGCCTTCTGATTTTCCCCCATCGGATAAAATACACTGTAACTGTCTTCTGTGGTGTCTGTAACTTCCTCCCTCAACCATTTTGGAAACTGGTCCGGGGATAACATCTTGATTCGGTCTCTCTGCCACGGAATATTCTCCGCACACCACTCGTAGACCATTGTAATTTCTTCATCATCCCGTTCAACGTAGTATGCATATTCTGAATCATAGTAATCACGCACTGTTCTCAAAGCATCATTCATCAGCTCTACCATCGAACGTAATTTATCTTTTTCACTCATTGTAATTCTCCCTAATATCAATTCAGCTAAAGTATATTTTAGTATAATAGCGTGAAAAAAGCAACACTACGCATCATAAACGGAGCGTTTTTAATATATTAGAAAAGCACTTTCCTAATATATAAAAAAGAACCGTACAACTCTGACATAAAAAGTCTTTTTGTACAGTTCTTTTATGATTATTTACAATATTTACACATTCCAATGCTTTCCATGTGATACTTTCAAACGGTTCATCGCCCTGGCAAGAGAAGCCTGCGTATGATAGTATTCCTGAATACTCTGTTTCTGACGCAGCTGCTCCTGTGCACGTTCTTTTTGTTCCTGTGCATGACGGATATCAATCTCTTCCGGACGTTCTGCTGTCTGCACAAGTACGGTTACACGATTATTAACAATCTCCATGAAACCACTTCCGACAGCAATCTCACGCCAGTCCCCCGGCTCAATCTCCATACGGGCAACTCCGACATTTACTGCAATCACCATATTCTCATGGTTCGGCAAAATTCCTATTGTACCGCCATCATACGCCGGTATAACAATTTGCCTGCATCGTCCTTCGTAAAACACACGGTCACTTGCAATTATTTTCAGACCAAATGTTTCCATATGCGCACTCCTTTACTCTTCTGAGCTCATTGTCTTCGCTTTCTCAATAACATCGTCAATTGTTCCGACATTAAAGAATGCATTTTCCGGATATTGATCCATGTCTCCATCAATAATAGCTTTAAATCCACGGATTGTCTCATTCAAAGGCACATATTTTCCCTGAATTCCTGTAAATGTTTCTGCAACGGAGAATGGCTGTGACAAGAATTTCTGAATCTTTCTTGCACGCATAACTGTTGCCTTATCTTCATCAGAAAGCTCTTCCATACCAAGAATTGCGATGATATCCTGCAACTCTTTATATTTCTGCAAAATTGCTTTTACCTGATTGGCAATTCTATAGTGTTCCTCACCTACAATATCCGCTTCCAAAATACGTGAACTTGATTCCAGTGGATCTACCGCCGGATAAATTCCCTGTTCTACAACTTTACGTGAAAGTACAGTTGTTGCATCCAAATGGGCAAATGTTGTTGCAGGAGCCGGGTCAGTCAAATCATCTGCAGGTACATATACTGCCTGTACAGATGTAATGGATCCATTCTTTGTAGATGCAATACGTTCCTGTAACTCACCCATTTCTGTTGCAAGTGTAGGCTGATAACCTACGGCTGAAGGCATACGTCCAAGCAATGCAGATACCTCTGAACCAGCCTGTGTAAAACGGAAAATGTTATCGATGAATAACAGCACATTCTGATGTTCCTCATCTCTGAAATATTCAGCCATTGTCAGTCCTGTCTCTGCCACACGCATACGTGCTCCAGGTGGCTCGTTCATCTGACCGAATACCAATGCTGTCTTCTCCAGAACTCCTGAAGCTTTCATCTCTGTCCAAAGGTCATTACCTTCACGGGAACGCTCTCCTACACCGGTAAAAATAGAATATCCACCATGCTCTGTTGCAACGTTATGAATCAATTCCTGAATCAATACGGTCTTACCTACACCGGCACCACCGAACAGACCAATCTTACCACCTTTTGCATATGGAGCAAGAAGGTCAATAACTTTAATACCTGTTTCCAGAATCTCTACTACCGGACTCTGATTTTCAAATGTCGGAGGATCGCGATGGATAACCCATTTCTGAGCATCGTCTTCGATTTTGTCTCCGTTATCAATCGTTTCACCAAGCACATTGAACAAACGTCCAAGTGTCTGATCTCCAACAGGAACGCGGATACCTGCTCCTGTTGCAGTTACTTCCATATCTTTATGAAGTCCTTCACTTGCAGCCAGCATCAGGCAGCGCACTTCATTGTTTCCAAGATGCTGTGCAACTTCCATAACGCAGACTTTACCATTATTTTCTACCTCCAAAGCATCTTTGATGCTAGGAAGATTTCCATCTTCAAATAATACGTCAACGACAGGTCCCATAACCTGTACAATTCGTCCTTTATTCATATGCTATTCTCACTTCCTTTTCCGCTTCTGCGCATTTGCGCCACTGCAGACCTCAGTAATTTCCTGAGTGATTGCAGCCTGTCTGGCTCTGTTATATTCAATAGAAAGTTCTCTGATAATATCCTGTGCACTGTCTGTTGCTGTCTGCATCGCAGTCATTCGAGCATTATGCTCACTTGCATATGCCTCAACCAGACAACCATAAATCATACCTACAATATAGTTTGGTACAATAATGTCCATCACTGCCTGTGCAGATGGATACAATGCAATCGCTTCACGATACACGTTAAGCGGCATCTTCATCTCGTTGAATGAGCTTCTCTCCAGCGGAAGCAGACGAACCTTCTCCACTTCAGACTGAATTGAATTTTCCATTCGTGTATATACAATATATACTTCGTCCAGCTCTCCATTTCCAAACTGTTCAAGAAGAGTTGCGGCAATATCTCTTGCCCGGTGCATCGTTGGTTTCTGTACAGTGTACTGGAAATTTGTGTCAATCTTTACTCCACTTTTAGCAAAATAATGTCTTCCCAGCTCACCTACAACAAATAATTTGTGCTCTCCCGGACCTGCAAGTATCTCTTCTTCTGCCTTCACTACATTGTGATTGTAGGCTCCTGCCAGACCTTTATCCGCAGTTACTACGATTGATGCAATCTTACGCTTCTCTGGCGGAATCTCTTCTCGAAGATCAAAAAACCGTTGCTTCTCCATCTCCGGTACATGTCGGAGGATTCGTGAAATTTCTCCCTGTAAGCCATAGAAATACGGCTCTGTGTCAGCCAGTTTTTTCTTTGCCTGACGCATCTTTGTTGAAGAAATCATATACATGGCATTTGTAATCTTCATCGTGTCTTTTACACTATTAATACGAGTCTGTATTTCTCTGATATTTGCCATCTTAACACCTGCTCTTCTTAAATTCCTTTGCAGTCTCTACAATCTTCTCTGCCAGTTCATCGGACAATACCTTTGTCTCTTCAATTTCTTTGCCGATTTCAGGATGTTCTGTTGCAAAATACTGCAACATATCGTGCTGGAATTCTTTAATTTTTGCTGTTTCAACTCCAAGCATCACTTTATTTCTTGCAGCACATAATGTAATAACTTTATCCGCCAATCCCATCGGTGCTCCTAATGGCTGCTTCAAAAGTTCCATTAAACCACTACCATATTCCAGCTGTTCTTTCGTTGCAGCATCCAAATCTGAACTGAACTGCGTAAATACTTCCATCTCACGATACTGGGCAAGATCGATACGAAGACTTCCTGCTGCCTTCTTCATTGCTTTTGTCTGTGCATCTCCACCTACACGGGATACAGACAAACCAACGTTAACCGCCGGACGCATACCAGATGCAAACAAATCACTTTCAAGGAAAATCTGTCCGTCTGTAATAGAAATTACGTTTGTAGGGATGTATGCAGACACATCACCAGCCTGTGTTTCAATAATTGGAAGTGCTGTAATAGAACCTCCGCCAAGTGCATCATTCAAACGGCTGGAACGCTCCAACAGTCTTGAATGCAAATAAAATACGTCTCCAGGATATGCTTCACGTCCAGGCGAACGTCCAAGTAACAATGATAATGCACGGTAAGCAACCGCATGTTTGGAAAGATCATCGTATATGATTAATACATCTTTTCCTTTGTGCATATAATATTCAGCCATAGCAGTTCCTGCATATGGAGAAATATATTGAAGCGGTGCACAATCACTTGCTGTTGAAGCAACAACGATTGTGTAATCCATCGCACCTGCTTCCTTAAATGTATTTACTACCTTAGCAACTGTAGATGCTTTCTGACCAATTGCAACATAGATACAGATTACATCTTTTCCTTTCTGGTTCAAAATTGTATCGGTAGCAATTGAAGTTTTACCAGTCTGACGGTCTCCAATGATCAACTCACGCTGTCCACGTCCAATTGGGAACATAGAATCAATTGACAGAATACCTGTCTCCATTGGTACACTTACAGATTTACGGTCAATAATACCAGGCGCCTCATTTTCGATTGGGCGATAACCATCTGCTTCAATCTCACCTGCTCCGTCAATTGGCTCGCCGAGTGCATTAACAACTCGTCCGATAAATTTATCTCCGACCGGAACACCGGCCTTTTTCCTTGTTCGAGCAACCTTTGTTCCTTCTTTGATCTCTGTGTCATGGCCAAACAAGATACATCCGATAGCATCTTTCTGGATATCCTGAACCATTCCCTTCAGACCATTTTCAAAGGTAAGAATTTCCCCGTACATGGCGTGATCAATCCCGTAAATGGTTGCGATTCCGTCACCAACTGTAATTACAGTACCGACTTCGCTGTCCTTACTGATCTGATCAAAATTCTCTATTTCATTTTTCAGAATAGAAATGATTTCTTCTGAATTGATTGAACTCACCTTGTTCACCTCCAGGTCAATTTTTGTTCTAATCGTGTCAGTCTTCCTTTAAGACTCCAGTCATACTCATCATTTTCAACGTGAAGAATAAATCCACCAAGAAGAGAAGTATCTTCTACGATTTGAATCTTCACATCTGCTTTCTGATATTTGTCACAAAGGAATACCTTCATCTTGTCGAGCTGTTCCTCACTTGGAGGCTCTACACAGGTCAATACTGCCGTCAAAATATGAGCCTGTTCATCGCAATATTCATCATACGCATCAAATATCTCATTGATCAGATCGACACGCTGATTTTTGCATACGACTTTCAGAAAATTCTTCATACTCTCCGGAAACACCTGATCGATGACGCTCATTTTTGTTTTTGCAGAAATCGTTGGATTGATAAATACTTCTCGTAACTGTGGTACTTCTGCAAATGTTTCTTTTGTTTTCTCTATATCTGTTTTTGGAACGTTAAGCTCATACAACACTCGCGCATAATGTCCTGACATTGATGAGCGGTACATCCGTTTAGTCAATGTCTGCGTTTCCATGAGCTTCACCTACTCCTTCCAGAAACTGATCATAAATTCCTTTGTTTCCTTGATTCTCTGTCTTTTCATCAACAATCTTCTTAGCTGCCTGCATTGCAAGTCCCGCAATTTCTGACTGCAATGTATTCATTGTCTGCTGACGTTCAACCTCGATTGTCTTCTTCGCATTTTCCAGCATAATTCCGGCTTTTTCATTTGCCTCTGATAAAATACGATTGTATTCTTTCTTAGCTTCTGCATGTGCTTTATCAACAATCTGGCTGGATTGTTCTTTTGCTCCGCTCAGGGCTTTCTCATAATCTGCCTTTAACTGCTTTGCTTCATTCTGTGTATCTGTTGCATTCTGAAGTCCATCAGCAATCATTTTTTCACGTTTTTCCATAATGCCCATAACCGGTTTAAATAAGAACTTTTTCAGTAAAAGATAAAAAATCACAAGGTTTATAATGGTATAGATAAGGCTTGCATTAAACTGTATCACCTTTTACACCTGCCTTTCTTCTTTACTCGTCTTGCTAAACAACTTCTTATTTCAGCATTAAGATAATTAACAGACCAATAATGAAACCATAAATAGCAGTTGCCTCTGCAAGTGCACAACCAAGAATCAAGTTCTTACTGATTTTGCTTTCTGCTTCCGGCTGTCTTGCGATAGCATCAACAGCTTTTGCTGTTGCAATACCAATACCAACTCCTGCTCCTAAACCTGCTAATACTGCGATACCTGCTCCAATTGCAATAATTGTTCCCATAATTCTAATCTCCTTTTTCTTTTCCACTAAATGATTGTAATTTTATTATTCTTTGCACAACTCTCTGTGAATTTATTCCTGTTCCTCGTTCATAAATAATGCTGTCAGGAACACAAATACATAAGCCTGTAATAATCCATCGAATATATCAAAATAAAAACTAAATGGGATAGGAACCAAAACTGGAACTACTGTCTTCAAAAGTTCCATAATAACAAATGCTCCCAATACATTACCAAATAATCGCATACAAAGCGACAGCGGTCTGATTACAATTTCCAAAATCATAATCGGTGCTACAAATGGTACTGGTTCAGCAAAATGCTTCACCCAATGCTTCACTCCATTTTTATGAATTCCTGAATACTCAATAAGAATCATACTCATAATTGCTATGGCTGCTGTAACATTCAAATCTTTTGTCGGCGGCTTAAACCCAAAAAGACCTATAATGTTTGAAATTCCAATATAAATCAGAACAGTCAATAAGTATGGAATATATTTTCTGTTTTCCTTACCCATGACATCTTCGAAGAAGTTCTGACCCGTGCTAATAGCGGATTCTAATAACAACTGCCCTTTCCCCGGATTCTCAACTTTGAGATTTCTCACAAAGACGATACACAAGGCGACTATCACTGCCATGATAATCCATGTGACGACTACCGATTCCTTAATATCCAGCAACCCATTCAAGAATGGAATCTTAATGACCGTCTCACACTGCAGTTCTTCCAGCAACCTGTCTGTCAAATTGCCCGTATCGCTCCCTCCCTTTCTTTATCAAATTGTTATTTACGATAAGTTCCCATTTAATAAGAAGAAACTCCTCATTTTTGGTACAAAAAAAGAACTTCTTTCACAGAAGAACTTTTGCCTTATCGCATCTTTCAAGATTGTATCTCCCAAAAGCTATTGTAAATATACTCCCACAAAATTCTTTTGTCAATCTTTTGTTATTGCTGTTTTTGCTTCTACTTTTTATCATTTTTTCATGGAATTTTTATTCAAAATTCCTTTTATTTTCATTGATTTATTTCTCTTTTTCATGCATTTTTTCTTCCATTTTTTTTGTACGGAAACACATTCTCAAATTTGTCGTCACGTATTTATTCTATTTGCTATGAAAAAATGTGAATTTTTGTGAAATTTGCACACTACTTTCTTTATTCATATATATTTCATCCATTTACTTTTATCATTTTTTAACGCTTATAAATACTTTCACTCACATTCTCCCCAATAGATTGTAGGACTGTTTCTGTTATTACTGTGAATTTTTTGCTATTTAGTTCACGACAGCCCTAAGCAAGAAAAAGACTATGCACTCCTGCTCAGCTTCGTCGGGCAAGCCCGACTCCAATTCGCTGAATTGCATAGTCTTTTTCTTGCTTTGTGGTGTACCGTGGTTGAAATAGGTGGAGCGATGAGGGATTTACTTTTCTGGGATCTGAGAATACTTCCCACGTATCCTTTGAGTTCTATTTACTTCACAACTTGAGCCAATACATTACTTACCAAAAAATTGATATAAGAAATTCGAGCGAATATGGAGTGAGCGTTGGAGACACATAGAGCGTAAATTTTTGCGTTAATGAATTTGAACGAACGTGTTCGAAGCTGCGTAGCAGCAAGTTTGAGTTCAAATTCATTTGCTTTTAGCAAAAATTTACGCTCTTATGTGTCTCCCGCTCATGGAATCTGAGCAAGAATTCTTATATCAATTTTTTGTAAGGAACGTATTGCCACCCAGTGAACTAAATAGCAATCCCACTCGCTTCCGCTATCTTCTCCTTCGCGGTCTGCCAGATCACATACTCATCCTCTCCCGGCATCCCAATACTTACTCCCTTTTTTCGGTATTCCATCCGACTGTTCAGAACGATCTTCCCTGACATATGATAGGACATAATCCCCGTATACGGGATAAGCTTTTTGATTTCTTCTGCACAGATCCCGGACGCTGCAAGAATCTCAATTCTGCCCTGGGATTTTTCTTGTAATTCTTTCAGAATTGTTCTTCCTTCCCACGCAGTTTCTTTCTGACCACTTGTAAGAATCGTATCAAATCCGATTTCTATTGCCTCTTCCAATGCTTTCATCGGATTTACACACACATCAAATGCCCGATGTAGTGTTTTCTTTTTATTTCCTGCTAGTTTAAGCAACTCTTCCATTCTTTCCACATCCAAGTTGCCATCCGGACGTAACAAACCAATGACAATTCCGTCAGCACCCGCCTCACAATACATCTGTACTTCTTCTTTCAATTGCTCAAACTCATATCCGTCATAACAATAATCCCCATATCTTGGACGAAGCAATACACGTATCGGAATATCTGTATTTTTTCTCACTTGATTATATAATGCTTTTCCCGGTGACACACCGCCAATAAGCAAATTACTGCAAAGTTCCAATCTGTCTGCTCCGCCTTCTTGTGCATAAATAGCAGACTGCACACTATCTACACATGCCTCTAATATTATTTTCTTCAATCTGATCATTCCTCTACTTTCATAATAATTCAGCACTCGCTCTGCTCACATTTTCAATTTTATTTTTACATCTGCTTTCTCACAATACGGTATTCGTCTCCAAATTGATAATATGGACAATCATGAAAGCTTCCCTGAACAAATCGGTACATTTCATCCTCATCCAAATTTTGTGTACAAACATAATATTCATATTCTTCGTCATATTCATAATTCATACAACTCTCACAATTCACATTGCTTTTCTTTTTTTGCAAACTTATCCACCTCCGGACCATTTTTTTCACACTTATTATTCACATATCCCAGTAAATTTCTTATTATCGACGTTATTTACGCATCCAGTGCTTTCAACTGCTGATATACATACGCCACCGGAAGTCCGACCACATTATAATAATCTCCCTCTATCTTATCGATGTATGCAGCAAATTTACCCTGAATTCCATATGCACCTGCTTTGTCCATCGGTTCTCCACTCGCAATGTAGTTTCGAATCTCCTCATCACTCATTTCATGTACAAATACCTCTGTCCTTTCTGCATGACAGATTTCTTTGGCTTCTCCATCTTCTCCATACACAAGCATTGCAACTCCTGTATAAACCTGATGTGCATCTCCTGCCAGACTCTTTAACATGCGAAATGCCTCCGCTTCATCTGACGGTTTTCCCAATATTTTATTATCATGAACAACAACCGTATCCGCTCCGATTACAATTGTATCTATCACATTTCCTTCCACTTCTTCCAGCTCCATTGCCACATTTCCTGCTTTCATCAATGCCAGTTCCTGAACAATTTCTGTCGGAATTGTACTTTCATATATTTCTTCCTTATCACTTGTTTTAATTTCAAATTCTACGCCTATCTGCTCTAATAACTCTTTTCGTCTTGGTGAAGCCGAACCAAGTACTATTCGCTTTTTATTTTGTTTTGTCATGTAATTCCCACGCTTTCTTCAATAATTCCGGCTGTTTCACCAGCTCTGTTGCTCCCAGTGCCATACACTCCGCCACATACAGCATCGCTTTTTCCCCAATACTCATGCCGACCTGTGCTGTAGCTGCCCAATGATGCAATGGCGTTCCTTTACACATTGCCGCTGCGCTCAACATTACTGTTGGAACTGTATGGCTTACGTCAGACACATCTGTTCCAATCGATAAGATAACCGGTTTTTCTTCTAAAGGCTCTAATCCCGTGAAATATACTCCATCATTTTCCAGTCCTGCCTCTTCACTGATTTCTTTTGCAAATAAAATTTCTTCATCTGTATACTCCGGTGTGTCGATTTGTTCCATTGCATGATAAAATGTCTCTGCCAGGACACGATTCACTTTCATTTCCTTATTCTTCGTCACACGTTCAATTTCGACTCTTGTTCCAGTCATAAGTGCCGCACCTTTTGCACAATTATCAACCCTCTCAGATGCATCTTTTGTTCTCTCCCATTTTGCTGAGCGGATAAAATAATTTGTTGAAGCATATGGCGGTACAATATTAGCCGGACCGTCCGTATTGGTATAAGTGTAATGCATCCGCACATCATCTGCCACATGTTCCCGCAAATAGTTTACTCCCACATTCATCAATTCTGCTGCGTCAAGTGCACTTCTTCCCATTTCCGGATGCTTTGAGGCATGTGCAGCTTTTCCGTAAAATTTATAGTTTTTAATATCCTGAGCCTGCCAGATATCATAACTCACACGATTTCGATCAAACGGATGCCATGTGATCGCTGCGGATAAATCATCAAACACTCCCGCCTCATTCATACGAATCTTACCAATTACAATCTCCTCTGCCGGGCATCCATATACACGTATCGTTCCTTCTTTTTCTTCCGTTTCCATCCAGCTTTTAAGTGCTCCGGCTGCCCCGGCACATGCTGTTCCAAGTAAATTATGACCACATCCGTGTCCCGGTCCTTCGATTGCTTTTCGTGTACTGCAGGTTTCCTGTCCAAGTCCCGGCAAGGCATCATACTCTGCCAGGAATCCGAGAACCGGCTTACCATATCCCCATTCAGCGACAAATGCTGTCTCAAATCCGGCAATTCCCCAAGTTACCGTAAATCCCTGCTTTTCAAGATAATCTGCCAAAATCTTCGAAGACACCTTCTCCTCCAAAGAAATTTCAGGATGTTTAAAAATTTCATTTGCTGTCTCAATCAGGTCTTCTCTATTTGTATCCACCCATGTCGTAATCTGTTTTCTTGTATCCATACTCACTATTACCTCATTTTCCCAGTAAAATTTCTTTCATATTCTAACTTTTAAGATTATATTTCCCGGATCATACAATACTGCTTCAAATCAAAATGTGAATTTTCCACCACACCATATACTTTAAATCCAAGATGCTCATAAAACGGTACATTCTGCGGATTATGCGTCTCTAAGGACAGCATCAAATCATTCTTTTCTGCATGTTCGATCAATTCTTTCATCAAATGTTCTGCCAGTCCATGATGCTGATGGCTCGGTGCAACCGCTAAATATATAATATGTATCCGCTTTGTCTGATGGAGCTGACTTGTCCAGCTTGCATTCAAATAATCCTTGCCAAGTGCAAAGTTCCAAAATGTTTTCAGGCTGTGGTCTTCTTTGATCAAGCTTTCGTCTGTTCTAATCGTCCCTCTAAGCTGTGCCAGATAATGGTAGATTGGATTCTGATGCTCCGTCTCATCTGACACTACAAGAATGCTGTTGAGTTCCTCACTATCGGAATAGATGTCACAGGTTTCAAAGAATTCTGTCAAGTCACTCTCAAACAACTCCGGTAAAAGTCGTTCCCTTGTTTCTTCATCTTCAATCAACGTACAATAGAGCGGATCTTCTGCAAAACATACCGTCAGTATTCGCTTTAATCTCTCCAAATCCTCTTCTTGTACTTTATATAAATTATCCATTATACCTCTCCCATCATTTTTCGGATTTTCTCCAACGAACGAATCATGTATCGAATATCATCCTCATAACAATTTTTCTGTCTGTAAATAGCTGCTTCCAATCGTCTTATTTCCTCATTCAATTTCGGATTCTCTTCCTTCATCTTACCTCTCAACCGCTGCACGATTCCATAAAGATTCTCATGGTGCCAGATTCTCCCTGCGCCCCACATTAATCGTTCCTTCGGCTGGTGTAAAATATATTCTGTAAAATGATAATACACTTCATCATCAAACAAAAATGCAAAACAGTTATTATCTACTTTATAAATGGATTCCAGTGTATCATGAATTTTTCCCTCTTTCAACGCATCCAGCGCACACTTAAGTTCCCTGATATTGCGTTTCACCGCCTCCTGTGGAAATTTCACCTCATCTTCCCAATCCAGACGTGTAAAATAATCTTGCGTTTTTTGATAAATTCGAAGCAATGCTTCTCCCTTTTTCGAATATTGCTCCCGATAAACTTTTCGTTCTTCCTTTGATTCCAAATTTTGATATTCCAGATTTACCCTCTGTATCCACTTGTATATCTCGTCTGCCTGATAGATTCCGCAATCTATCAGTCTTTCTAATACATGAACCGGATTATCCTTCACCTCGTCTGACTGTTCTTTTTCCTGAATCACTGCATTCTCTGTTTCCTGCAATATCTCCTTCTCATCCAGACTTTCTTTCATTGCCTTAAACATCCTTCCAAAATCCAGCGGCGGAAGTACCAGTTTGTCCATTTCCAAGATCAATCTCAAATACAATTCATGGTGAAAACGATACACAGGTTCTTCATACAGTTCTTCATTGTCGTACTGAGAATGATAATAATTTTCCATAAATGGTCCGTCACTGAAATCATTTACCAGGGAAGGAATTCCTGCAATTGAAATAGAGAAATCATCCGACCATGTCTCAATCGGATACAATACCGTTATTCCATCCGGATATGCTTTTTTCGGCACATCAATCTGTTTTATAAACTGTTCGAAATAATCCGCATATTCATATGTTCCCCGGATTGCATCCCGGCTGTGATGTGCATGTGCCGGCAATTCAAAATTCAAATCCGCAATTATATGTCCCCGCCACTCCGGATGCACTCGAAAGACCTGATTGTATGCACCGGTTGACCAGTCAAATTTAGAATCTGATACACCCCACTCTTCTGCAGCCACCGCACAAACTACAATCGTATGTGCCGGGCGATAACCGCCCTCCAACACTGCCTTCGCCATTCCGATAATCATTGCGACTGCGGCATTGTCATCCTGAAACCCATCAAAATATGAATCGTAGTGTGCCGTCAACAAAATCATCTGTTCCGTCTCTTCTCCCGGAATCTTTCCCACAATATTATATGCCGGTACATTTCGCCGAACTATAGATTTGGCATCCAACCATACTTTTGCTGAAATTGACTGCTTTGCTTCCACACATTTTGAACCCATATTATACTCAGCCGATATTCCCATACATTCTTTTAATTTCTTTGCATCTGCCTGTGACATGGAAAATGCTGCCGCATATTCCGGACCTGCGATATCCTGTGCATTTAGAGAGGTATCGTATTTTTCTCCGTATCCATGTTCCTGCACTGCAATAAATCCGACCGCACCTTTCAAATATGCCTGATAAGCAGGATAATTAATCCACCATTCATCCCGCTGATTGATTTCTGCAAGAACTAATTTTCCTTCTACATCAATTCCTTCATAATCTGCGGCAGTTCCTTTATTCACATATACAATCTCATATTCCTGAAATCCATCCGTTACAAAGTTAGTCTGATACGCCCCTAACTGACAACTATATTCCTTTCCTTTTTTGTCTTTGAATTTCAAAACAGCTTTCTCAAACTCCCACGAATCTAGACGGAACTCATCTTTTGTCACATCCGATAAACCAATCCGTTTCATTTCCTCATATAACATATTACCCGTGGCAATCTCCGCCTTTGATCCTGCTGTTCGATATCCCAGCACCGGATTTGTTTTTTCCTTTTCCATTCGTTTTGCAAGTTGATACGAATATTCAACATCCAACTTGCTCAAACATGTCTGCAGCTGCTCTTCCCACAATTCTTTCTGTTTTATTACTTCCATGATGCATCTTCTTTCTTTTCTGACTAAATCTATAAACTGTCTGTTCCATAAGAACACGCAATGATAATCTTTTGTTTTCTATTCCCCATTATAACGCACTCTGGTATATTCTCAATATATTTTTATCTCTGTCTCTCTTTGAAAAATTGCCAAATAGTTACTGTTCACAGTATTTGTGAACAGCAAGAGGCATCCTGGCGGAAACGCCGGGATGCCTCCTATATTTATATGAGCTACCATATAACCTTATTTAATTATGCCATTATTCAAATTTCTATGAGCACGGCAACTATTTTGGTTACTGTTCACAGTGCCTGTGAACAGTAAGCTATTTTGTCTCTCCGTCATATTCTCTGATTTTCTGTCTTACAGGATAGATAAATGTTGGAGATACTGACAATTCATCTACACCCATCTCCATAAATCTGTCGGTAAGCTCCAGATCTGCTCCAAGTTCTCCACAGATTCCAGCCCAGATTCCGGCCTTATGAGCATTTTCAACAACCATCTGAATCATTCTTAAAACTGCTTCATGATGAGGATTATAGAACTCATCTAATTTTGCATTCTGACGGTCAATTGCTAATGTATACTGTGTTAAATCATTTGTACCAATACTAAAGAAATCAACTTCCTTTGCAAGCAAATCACTTAAAATTACTGCTGCAGGTGTCTCAATCATAATTCCCTGTTCTACATTGCCATATGGGATTCCTGCTTCATCCAGTTCAGCCTTTACTTCTTCCATAATGGCTTTAATCTTACGAACTTCTTCAACAGAAATGATCATTGGATACATCACTGCGATATTACCAAATGCACTTGCTCTTAAAAGTGCACGCAACTGTGTCTTAAAGATTTCCGTTCTTGTCAGGCAGATACGGATAGCACGAAGTCCCATTGCCGGGTTTTCTTCTTTATCTAACTCAAAATAATCTACCTGTTTATCAGCTCCGATATCCAATGTACGAATAATAACCTTCTTACCTGCCATCGTCTCTGCTACCATCTTGTAAGCCTTAAACTGTTCCTCTTCTGTCGGATATGTATCAGACTCCAGATAAAGGAATTCACTTCGGAACAATCCTATTCCAGCTGCATCATTTTCCATTACGGATTGAAGGTCTGATACAGAACCAATATTTGCAAAAAGCTTAATTGCTTTTCCATTCTTTGTCACAGTCGGTTTGCCCTTCTGTTCTGCAAGAAGACGTCTTCTTTCCTGTTGTTCTGCCTGTTTCTTCTGATACTCTTCCAATACATCTGCTTCTGGTTCGATAATAAATTTACCACTGAAACCATCAATGATCGCCTGTTTTCCATTCCACTCTTCTTTAATATCTACTTGAATCAGAGCAGGAATATTCATTGTTCTTGCAAGAATTGCTGTATGAGAATTAGAAGAACCAAGTCTTGTAACAAAACCAAGTAATTTACTCTTATCCATCTGAACAGTCTCGCTAGGTGCAAGATCCTCTGCAACAATAATAGATGGCACATCAGACACTTTTGCTTCTCCGATTCCCATCAAAATATTAATGATACGTTCAGAAATATCTTTAACATCCACAGCTCTTGCCTGGAAATATTCATCATCCATTGCTGCAAACATTGTCGAAAAATTGTCTCCTGTAGTAGCCACTGCAAACTCTGCATTAAGTCCCTGGCTAGTAATAATATTTTTAACAGAATCATTGTAATCATCATCTTCCAACATCATCTGATGTACTTCAAAAATCTGTGCTTCAGATTCGCCCACTTCTTTGAGGGCTTTCTCATACAATGCTCCCAACTGTTCAATTGCTGTTGCTAATGCTGCTTCATAGCGTGCAATTTCAGCTTCTGTATCCTCAACTTTTGTACGTTTTACCTGTTTCTGCTCTTTTGCAAAAAACGAAATCGGACCGATTGCAATTCCACCGAAAATAGCTTTTCCCTGAATAATTTCCATAATGACCCCGCCTTAACTTAATAATAAACTAATAATAAATTTATAACTGTCCAGCACACCCTATTTCTGTACCGAACAGTTATTCAAATGCTTCTTATTCTTCTAATTACAGATTTTCTTTGAAGAATGCTTCTAATTCTGTAGCTACTGCATCAGCATTGTCACCTTCAACAGTTACTTCAACTTCCATATCTTTCATAACTCCCATAGCCATGATTGCCATGATCTTTGTAGCATCTGCTGTTTTTCCATTGCATGCAAGTGTGATTTTTGCTCCAAGCTCTTTTGCTTTCTTAACCAGAAGTCCTGCTGGTCTTGCGTGAAGTCCTACCTCATCTGTGATTACATAAGTAAATTTTGCCATTGTTTTGTCCTCCTCTTATTATCTTTCTTTTATCATATTTAATGCTGTTTTTAACACTGCCTCTGCATCCATCGATGCATAAGCCTGAGAGTCGATTACCGCAATTGGGATTCCGGTCGATTCGAACTGTTCTTTCAGGACATCATACTTATATCTGACCTGTGGTCCAAGAAGCAATACATCGGTTGGCTTGTCATACTTTTGAAATGCAAACTCTGCCATCGCATGAATCTCTACTTCTATATTCTGCTCTGTCGCAATCCTTCTCATTTTATTAACCATGAGACTGGTAGACATCCCAGCGTTACAAAGTAATGTAATGTACTTCATATCGTTTCCTCTCTCTCTTAATCTCTACTTTACCATTCCTTTACTTAAAACTCCAACGAAAAAAAAGCCACATTTAATGTGGCAATTTTTGTATTACTATTCTAACCTGGATTTCAAAAAATATAATCAGACCAGACATTTTTATTTTTTCAGCATTCCAATTAAAGAGTCAAATGTTCTTCTGTGTATAAGCTCTGAAATATCTTCTGTCCTCAGCAATAAATCCGTAGTTGCTTCATAAAATTTTTGAATGTCCGGATCTTCCTCACTTCCTATCAGAGTCAAAATAATTATTTGCACCTGTTCTCTATTCCAGATTATCGGCTTTTCTAATATAGCTACTGCCACTAACGTAGTTTCCAAAAATACTTTATCAGGATGCGGAATTGCAACCAGATTGCCATAGTCTGTAGGAGACAATTCCTCTCTGCTTAATACAGATGCAAATAAATCTGCAGCTGATACAACATTTCCCCATACAGTATTCTTTCTCGTAGCCATCTCCACACGACCGCATAATTTTGCCAACACTTCATCTCTTGTTGTTCCGTGTATATCTGTAAAAAACAATTCCGGCCGATAATATTTTCTCAAAAACTCTTTACTTTCCTGCTCAAACAACTTTCTGACCGCTGTAATATCGCTCTCTTTTAAGAAAGAACTCACTTCTAAAATCGGCACCGGTACATATGTCTGAATTGGAACAGTTGTAAAAACATAATCTACTTTTGAAAAATCAAATGCTTCCACTTCATACAGATTACATACATATATTTCTTTGATATTTTCTTTGAACTCCTGGCTATATCGGTATTTCAAAAGCTGCGAACTGCTTCGCCCAGAAGCACATACGATTAGAATGGAATATTTCTTCTTGTCACTCTCCCTCTGCTCAAGAGCCAGTTCAAAAATTTCAGCCAGTTCTCCTATTTCATCCTCAGGAATATCACATTCATAGTATTCCTTCAAAATAGATGACACTTGAAATGCGACTGTATACGCAAAAATATAATTCTTTTTAATTTCTTCCAGCATCGGATTTCTGAAAAAAATATGATACTTTAATCGAATACTAAGCGGAACCAGATGTTGATTCAATTCCATACGCAGTCCCAGATTATTGCGAAAATCAATTTGAAATTCTCTGTAGACCATATTCAACATCTGATCTACGAGCTCATCCATCTCGCTTTGCATCACAAAATTGTCTTGCTGCTGTCCTTCCTTCACTATACCTTTTCCCGCCAATTGCAGCAACAGATACTCCTGCTCCACTTTTGGAAATGTCACATGATACTCTCCTTCAATAAACTCTGCCAGTTCTTTAATAAACTCTGTCTCGGCCTGTCCTGTTTTCAGACCCTGCATCTCCTCCACAAATTGCCCTTGACGGATTCTTCGAATCGCAATATAAATATGTTCAATAAAATCATTATATGCGATTTCTGAAAATTCTATCCCGTACTTTTGCATACACTGATAAACGTGTTTGCCAAGTGACCGAATCTCCTGCGTCTGATAAATTCTCCCAACACCTTCTAAGCCGTCCTTTTTAACAAACACATCCATCATACATTGACGGATATCAAATTCTCGTCCCTTAACCTTAATTCCATAATTCGGTTTCTTATCTATAGTAATATGATATTTTTGATAAACTTCCTCCACCTGACGAAGCGAATTCGTAAGAGTTCCTTTCGAAATGTAAAGAAACTCACATAAATTCTCAGACTTCACATAATCCTTCTGATTCAACAAATATGCAAGTAAATAGTGAATACGTTCCCTTGATGTTGCCGGGATTTGTCCTTCATTATGGATTCCATTTTTCAAAAGTACCTCTATCTGTTCTTTTTCTTCCTTATTCAAATAATATCCATAACGTGGCTTTGAAGAAATCGCCACATCATATTGCGTCAGCTGTAAATTTAACTCTTTAATTCTTGTTCTCACCGTTTTAACACCAATACCAAGCTTCTCTGACAATTCTATTGCTGTCATATATTCCGTTTTTACTAATAAATGTAAAATCTTCTGTTCCTGTGAATTGAACATCTTCTGACTCCTTTCGCAACGATTTCCTTACATATTCTAATTGTAACATATTTTCACCTTGTTTTTTTAATCTGTTTTTTACAACTTTTCTTCTTAATTATCTGTTAATTTAAATATTTTTAATATTTTTTCTGATTTTCTATTGACTTTTCCAGCATAGTGAGATATTATAAAGACAACAAAACAAGGAGAACAAAAACCTCCTAAGAAAATAAATCTTATTTAAAGATAAAATTTAAAGAAAGAGGTACGGACCACCAGAAAGAGTATTTTAAAACAGACACAATATTAACGAAAGAGAGGTAAAGTCCAATGGGACAGACATAAAAAACAATATTTAATTTAATGAAAGAGGTAAAATCCAATGGGACGTTAAATAAAATATTCGAATACAAATTTAACGAAAGAGGTAGAATCCAATGGGATACTAAATAAAAACTGAATATCCAAATACGTGAAAGAGGTAAAATCCAATGGGAAATTAAAATAAAATACCATAAGAATACTATTTGAGATAATAGTTTTAAATAGATATCAAATAAATAAGGAGGACAACATCCGATGGATGAAATAATTTAAAGTCCACTGTACTACAATTATTATGATAGTGCAGTGGATTTTAGTTTGTTCTTTTTTAATATCCACATTTTGTTTTTCTATAAAAACTTACTAAATTTCTGATTATCTTTTCATAAGTTGGTAAATGCCGATATATCCCGTATTTTAGGGCTTTATCGGTATTTTCTTTTTGGAAGATACCTTGCATAAGCTGGCATTTACCAGCATGAAAATGCAACCAAAAGTAGTAAATGAGTAGTAAATATAAGCTCCGATATTAACAAGCCAGTCTTTCCAGTTCCGCTTTTGCAGATTGAAATGTACCGTGTGCGTAATAGCCAAGTGTCATGGTTATGTTAGCGTGTCCCATGAGATATTGCAGGGTGTTTGGGTTCATTCCTCTATTTGCCATATTCGTACAATAAGTATGCCTGAATGAATGTGGTGTGATGTTCGGTAACTTATCCGTGTGATACTTGTTATATTTCTTAATCAATCCTCGCACCATACCCTCATAGTTTCCTGCAACTTTAGGCAAGCCCTCACGGTTTAAGAATAGGAAATTGCTGTAACCACCTACAATCAGCGGTTGTGCTTTTCCTCTGCTCTTTAGTATTCTTTGGATTGCTTGATAAGCCCGTTCTGTCAATGGAAGTTCCCGTTTTCCGTTTTTGGTCTTTGGTGTTTCAATATAGTAGCCTATTTCGCTATCTTTCAATAGCTGGTGGTCTATATTGAGTATTCTGTTCTGCATATCAATATGCGTCGTCAGTCCGCAAAATTCAGAAATACGAAGTCCCGTTTCCAGCAGAAGCACAACCTCATCATAATACTTGCTGTAAATCTTGTCCTTTTCCATAAAGGCAAGCAGGCGTTCTTCCTGCTCTGGTGTAAGGATAACTTTCTGCTCCGTATCATCTTCCAGAACATCACTTAGCTTAAATTCAAACGGGTTCTTTCTGATACAGTCGTCTTGTATCGCCATGTAAAATGACGCTTTCAAGGAACGCTTATAGTTATCAATCGTTTTATAGGCATATCCTTTTTCACTCATTCTGATAGCCCATTCTTTAGCGTCCGATTGCTTCACAGTATCAATCGCCCTCATACCCAACGGGTCGTTTTTCAGAGCGTTCATAAGATACTGTCGTCCTTTTTCAGTAGCCCTTTTGATGTTCTTTCTTTGGCTGTTCTTCTTGTCGTAGAGCTGGCAGACTGTCATTTTACCGCCGACTGTGTCGATACCGTCGTTAAGGTCTTTTTTTATCTGTGCTTCTTTTTCCCTCAACGATATATCATCACGCTTTCCAGCAGGTGTCTTGTCTGTCGGTACAAGTTTCCAAGAATAGACAAATTGTGGCTTTCCGTATATATCGGTATATTTATAAACGTATCTTCCGTCTTTTCGCTGGCTCTCTCCATTACGCAAATTGCGATTTTTACCGTCTTTTCGTTTTACATTAGACATAGTGTAAAGCTCCTTTCCGTCATGGAATGAGCCGTGATACGCTATATTTATTATACCATATCTACGGCTCAATGACATTAGATTTCGTCCAATGTATCTATGATTTTTTCAAATTGTTTTCGCTTAATCTGAATACGGTTACCGTTCACGATAACCCAGCCAGCGTCAATATTTTCTTCGGCTAATTTACGCAATTTCTTTTCGCCAATGCGGAAGTATTTGGACGCTTCTTCAATCGTCAGCGTATATTTTTCCCAGATAGGCACATCAGTATTGTTCATAATCTATGCACCCCCTTTACTGTGTGTCATTTTTTACAAGCAGGCAGACGGCTTTGGAAAGCTCCGTTAGTATCTCAACTATTCCCATTCTTGTGGGCAGAACCGCACCATGCGGACGTATCATTATTCTGTGAGGATAGGTCGTGGCAAAACGACTTTTCCAACAGTCGCTCTCGGATCACTGCGTGGGTCGCTCGCTTTCTTTTGAAAAGGTCGTGGCGTACAGTCCCCGTGGCTCGCTATCTCACAAACGTATCTGTCTGCTTTATTCAGTTGTCAAAGAGCTGTGGCGAAAGCGTGTTGCTTTCATGTAAAAGCAGGGGCAGAGCAGGAAAGAGGGGATTGAACAAATCATGCTCTGCGGTTACTGCTTGTTATTCTTCGGTTTCTAAAGGAATATCAAAGTCCAAAATCATTTTGATAAGTGCTTCTCTGATACGTCCTTTTAATTCCATGTCTACGACTATGCAGACATTACCATATTTGTCGTAGAACGGACGCAAACAACATTTTGATATGTACGGGTCATACAACGCCAGTATCTTTTCAATCGCATTTACGTTGCCGTCCACAGCCGACGAAATAAGGTAAAATGACGGGCGTGTGTTATTCATCATTCATGTTCTCCTTTAATTTTTTCTTGATTTCTTCAAGTGAGTTCTTCCTACTGCGGAACGACGTTGAACGGTTAATCTTTAATCTGTCGCCGATTTCTGTATCGCTCATGCCTAAGAAGAAATACATCAACAAGATTTCTCTGTCTTTTTCAGACAGATACTTAATCGCTTCTGCTAAATCATCATCAAGGACACGAACCTCAATACCACATACATCAAAGGCGGTATAATCGCTTTCGTATTCGTCCCAGACTGCCAGCTTTTCTACGACGATTTCTGGAAGTTCACAATAGGAAATTTCCTTATTTCTTCGTCGCTTTAATTCTTTGCGATAATTACGGACAATGCCTTTCACTACACGTTTGAGCTTGCAGTCAAATTGACATTGTATTGTCTTTTGGAAGTCCGACGGTTTCATATCATCACACCCCCTTTCCGTTATGACGTGAAAAGTGTTTATCCCTCTTTCCGCACCATATCTGTACAGCAAGGTGTGATTTGTTGCATGATTTTGAAAAAAAATGAAAAAATTTTTTCGGGTACAAAAAAAGCCCGCACAAAACATATAGTCTGTACGAGCTATTAAAGCTGTGAGATATTCAGTTGTTAATAAAATGCTGTTAGGTAGTGTATGACCGTATAAGATTATGCTTAAAACTTTCCATGACACAAGCCCCCTTACAGCACTTGATTTCTATTAAACTTTTGTCTTTTTTGTAATCTTGTAAATATATTCTTCTGGAGTAGGGCGTTTATTTCCAAAATACTTTCTGAAATTCTCCTGCACTTCTGGGTCGGTGCTGTTCATAGCTTCATCAATCGTCGCTTCAATATCAGCTCGAACATCAGCTAATGACACACCGCCAGCTTTTGCACCAGCTTTCAATGCTTTTTTAATATCTCGTTTTTTAAGTCCTATCATAGTATTACCTCGTCACAATTTACTGAATGTTTTAGAAATGTTTTTCAAAATGCTTATATAGAATAATCCCTAAAAATGTTTGCAGTAGGAATAAACCAAATATAATGCCTATAATCCATGCTTCAATATGAAGTAACGCAAGTACAAAAGCAACAAACAAGTACACGAAAGTCATTAACTGATATACTAAAGAACCAGCTTTCATTCTTAAAAATATTTTTCTTTCATCAACATTATTGATGTGATTTTCTCTATTTATATTTTGTAATTTTTCTTTATTTTTTGGCATTTCATAATAACAAATTTTCAATAATTGAACACCAGAAGCAAAAGCTAAACCGAACCCCATTGCGTAAAAAAGTGTAGCGTAATAATCAGTATCAATAACGAAATATCCAAAACATATAAAGATTATACCTATAATAATCTCAATGATAAATGATAATTTTTTCTTCATTGTTAATTCCACCTTTCAAAAGACTACATTTTCTGTATTAAAAAAATCGTTTTATGGTTGTTCAAATTATCCTGAATGTAAGTTTACTTTAGCTGAACATTTTAGAAAGAAAAAACTAACCAAAACGAATGTAAAAGAATTACTGGAGGGAAAAGAAACCCTGGTAAAAGGAATCAAAAACAAAGAGAAAAAGCCCTACAATGCCGTTGTAAAAATTGGGGAAAAGGGATATATTGATTTTATATCTTTCTCAAAATAAACATAAAAGCCCTTTAAAGAGGGCTTTTATATATTAATCACAAATCACTTATCACAAATCACTTATCACAAATCACAAGTGATTTGTGATTGTTGATGATAAAATAAGAATAAGAAGAAATAGAAAGAAGTGAGTGATTGTGGGAAATTTAGGCGCACAAAAAGAAAAACGAAATGATACACCAATCAGTGCAAAAAAAGATATAATGGGAGATAAGACGGTTCGTGTTCGTGCTGACTTGCACCATATCATAAAAATCGAAACAGCAAAGAATGGCGGAAACGTAAAAGAAGTTATGGAAATAAGACTTAGAAGCAAACTTAAGAGTGTGTTGATATTGCAGTATCTTAAAATTTTGTGTATAATAGGAATTGAAGTTAAATTAGATGCTAAAAATTTGTAATTAAGAAGGAGGGATTCGTCATGTTGGTATTCCAAATGCGTAATGTAGATAAAACATCTACTATTTTGAAACAGACTAAAAACAGTGATTACGCAGATAAATAAATACGTTAGATTAATTCCTACCAGTGACTAATCTTATGACTTTTTAAACAGATAACTAAAATTACAAACAAATCGTTTAACTTCTGTATTTATTTACAGATGTAATCACTTCAGGAGTGATTACATGAACAAAAATATAAAATATTCTCAAAACTTTTTAACGAGTGAAAAAGTACTCAACCAAATAATAAAACAATTGAATTTAAAAGAAACCGATACCGTTTACGAAATTGGAACAGGTAAAGG
>NZ_RBZR01000012.1:0-83964 GCF_003628495.1 Ruminococcus sp. B05
AATCAAGATTTGACTTTCAATAAACTGGAGCAAGTGCTAATACAGGGAATGAACATAGAAAAACTGAATAGCGATATATTAAAGACATTGGAGTTATATTCAGATAAAACTGGGTTCAATGTTGCGGCAGAACTTCTTGCGGATAAGAATAGTTTTATGGGAATTGATGTAATACGTTTTGGGGAAAATATAGATGAAATTATGGAACGAAAGGTATTTGAATATATTTCTATTTTAGACGAATTAGAGCAAATGCTTCAAATGTTTCGGAGATATTACCAGTATGAGAAAATAGAAGGGACAGAAAGAAATGTAGTTGATAAGATACCAGAAAAAGCTTTTCGCGAGGCGATTGCAAATGCTTTGGTCCATAGAATGTGGGATGTAAAAGCTTCTATAAAGGTGAGCATGTATTCGGATCGAATTGAAATTAATTCGCCAGGTGGATTACCGGAAGGAATTAATGAGGAAGAATACCTAAATGGACAGATTTCAATATTACGAAATACAATTATAGGAAATGTGTTTTTTAGATTGAAATATATAGAGAAATTCGGAACCGGAATCATGCGAATTAATTACGCATATAAAGATGCAATCGAAAAACCAAAATATAAAGTGTTTTTGAATTCTATTCAGGTAGTACTCCCAGTTTTCACAGATATGAAAGATTTATCAACAGAAGAAAAGATGATTTGGAAGTTACTAAGAGAAAAGGATGAAATGACACGGTCAGAGCTTGCGAAGGCTACAGGTTTGGGAAAAGATAAGACAATAAGAGTTCTCAATGGTCTTCTGGATAAAAATGTAATTACACGAAGAGGAGCAGGACGCGGGGTAAAATATAGGGTGAATTAGAATGTATCAAGGTCTCTAAAATGTGCATAAACACATAAAAAATGCGAAAAATAAAACAAAACATACAATATGTACAAAAAATGATTACGCTTTTTGAATATAAAATCAATAGATAATTGTAAACAAATATAGTATGATTGTATTAAATTAATTAATGCGAATGCTATTATGTATATGCTGGAGATTGGTCCAGTGTTTCTACCAACTACCGTAAAGAGTTGACTACATAATCCTATGTGGTGACTCTTTTTTTATTTGCCTAAAAAGAGTTTTGTTTGATGACCCTTTTTAGGCTAATGTTTTTTATAGGGAGGGGGAATTTTTCATAACAAGAGCCGAACTGCATAGATGGCAGAATTGCAAAATGTGAAAGTGAGGTTATACTAATGGAAAAAAGGGATAGTTTTTTTGAAAGATTTTTTGGGATTTCACAAAGTGGTTCTACAATGAAAATTGAAATTTTAGCGGGAATAACAACATTTATTACAATCGCTTATATTCTCATTCTGAATCCACAGATTTTAGCAGACCCATATGTAATTATGGGAGATACTGTTATGGCAGGAAAGATTTCCAATGGTGTATTTATTGGTACTTGTATTGGTGCATTCATTGGAACAATATTATGTGCTCTGTATGCAAAGGTTCCGTTTGCACAAGCTCCGGGAATGGGACTGAATGCGTTTTTTGCTTATACCGTTGTATTAGCTATGGGATATACCTATAATCAGGCATTAGTAATTGTATTCATATCTGGTATTTTCTTTATTGTTATTACAGCAGTTGGACTTAGAGAAGCAATCATCCGTTCAATTCCGGATGCTGTAAAAATGGCGATAACGCCAGGAATTGGTTTATTTATTACGATTATCGGTTTGAAAAATTCTGGATTAGTTGTAGGAAATTCAGCAACACTTGTAAGTATGGTAGACTTTGCACAGTGGAGAAGTGAAGGTGGAGATGTTTCATTAATTTGTGGAGCACTTGTTGCGCTGATCGGTCTGATTGTAATTGGTGTATTAAATGCACGAAATGTAAAAGGTTCTATTATCATTGGTATTTTAGTGGCAACTGTAGCAGGAATTCCTTTGGGAGTTACACAGTTATCTTCTTTTGATATGAATTTGGGCGCAAAATTCAGTGATTTTGCAGAAGTATCATTATTTAAAATGGACTTTGCAGGTTTATTTGCAGGGGACAATATAGTAAGCACATTCTTTACAGTAGTAATGCTTGTACTTAGTTTTTCTTTGGTTAATATGTTTGATTCTATTGGAACTCTGATGGGTGCTGCAAGACAGTCTGGTATGATTGATGAGAATGGAGAAATCCTTCACATGAAAGAAGCATTGATGTCAGATGCGATTTCAACAGCAGCAGGTGCTATGGTTGGTACATCTACAGTTACAACAGTAGTAGAATCCAGTGCAGGTATTGCTGCAGGTGGAAGAACAGGTATGACAAGTTTAGTAACAGCAGTACTGTTCCTTGCTTCAATCATATTTGCACCAATAGTAAGTATCGTACCGGGTCAGGCAACAGCTCCAGCTCTGATTTTTGTAGGTATTCTGATGCTTAGTAATATTAAAGAAGTTGATTTCAGTGAAATGTCAAATGCATTGCCAGCATTCTGTACAGTTGTATTTATGCCATTTACATATTCTATTGCAAATGGTGTAGCAGTTGGATTAATCACATATTGCTTTATGAAACTGTTTACAGGTAAAGCTCGTGAAATCAAAGCTTTGACATGGATTATTTCAATTATATTTATCTTACGTTATGCCTTTATGACATTGGGATAAAGCGGAAGGACGTTATTATAGGAGGTTTAGTAGATAATGAATGAAAAAACAGATCCTAGAGCTTTAAGGGGGCAGATTGTATATTCTGAATCCTCTAACAAATTAAAGATTGAGATTTCACCTGTTTTAAGAGATTTAATAACTGTTATATTTTGTTATTAAATTCTCCGCAATTCCTTGAAAACACTGGATTTGTCGCAGGTGAGCTTTCCCTTATTGTTTCCCTTGTGTTATATCGTCCTACCAGTGTTTACGAACACTGATAAGGGAAAATACAAGGGCAAAAAAATTATATAAAACAGTATAACACAAAATAAAAGTGACATGGTGAACTGATTGAAATGCTTCTGATTTTTGTAACAGATGATTTATTGATCGATAAGGAGATAAGATACGATGAGAACAATATTTGCAGAATATAATCCCGGACGAAACAGCATTGATGTTTATACCAGTGCAGGCTATATGCTTCGCATTGACTGTTGGGAAGCAGAAAAGGACTTAAAAACCACACCAGGATCAGACTGTGCATTAAACGCACTCGCCATTGATGAACCTCTTGAATATGCAAGATTATATCTTGATGGAAATTTGCAGATGTGGGTAGATGCGGAAGATTCATTAGAATTATAAAATACAAGTAGCCTGTATTCTTTATTTCACATACAGGCTACTTAATCAAAATTACTATAATTGATGGTAAGCAAGTTTCTTAATATACCTTGTTTGAATAATACTGAGCCATTTGCATATTAATTTCAAATGAAAACTTTTTAGTTTTGATTCAGTATTTAATCAATGTTCCTATATTTTAAATATTCTGTGAACTTTTTAACTGCTGGAGTAATTTTGGTCCGATCTTTCATCGCCAATGCAATTTCTCTGAAATATGGTGTTTGAAATGGTCGGATTGCAATCTGATATGGTATACGTCTCAAAATCATTTCAGGAAGTATACCAAATGCGATTATTATTTATAAGTATTTCTTGAAGGTATTTTTCATCTTCAGGGCAACGTCCATCGCCCAATCGAACTGTTCAGACCACTTATCCTTATTTTAAAAATTTGCCGAATAAGATATAAGGATTCTGTTGGCTTTCTTGTCCAGTCATTAGGCTTTTCTACCACTTCAAATTTAACGGCGATATCCGAACTGCCTATTTGGTATAGTTTGATTTCTACCAAGAAGAGCGCAATATTCTCATCGATGTGATTATTCAGCCACTCAATTGCAGAGCGATGTTCTTCTCTGGCTCTCTTGACAACCCAAATTACAATATCGGCAGATTTGCCGGAGGCATATGTAATCAATTTACCAAGGTAATCATGGTCTGTATCTTCAAGCTGATTTTCAATAATGGTTTTTCTGTCCGTTCCTGTTTCAGTTGCATAAATGTCTACATTAAAATCTCCAACGCTGGACTCAGTTTCATCAAAGGTTATCTCCAAGCCAACGGCATCCGCCAGCAACGCAAGATTGTCCTCTTCTGCAAGCCAAAGAGTAAAGTTTATTGCCTAAAAAGTTGCTTGATCAAGAGGTGAGTGCTAATTATTTGAGATTTTTTTTGCACACCTTGATTTTGCTTGGTATGCAGCCATTTTTTCTTTCCAACTGCCAAAGATGGGATTTTACTATAACCGGATTTTTTATTTCGCGCACTCCATAATAACCGCTTCACATCTGCCATATCCAAGCTGTGAACTGTTCAGACACAACGTGTAATTGCTGGCCTTTCCCCACTTCTGCCCGGTATAAAAGTTATAATTTGTCATACGCCTTTTATCTGTATCCTCTATCAGCTTTGCTGCTTTCTGGTCACTGACATTATATAACCAGCTGATACGCTGTATGCATCATCCAGAAGCATTCCCTTGGTCTCAAGCAATTACCTGCAGTGTCTCTCCCGCTCCCTTTTTTAAACATATAATGATTTATAAAGCGTTACTTTTTTTCTCTGCACGGTCAAGATAAATATAAAATCCAACATTTAGCACGATTCCCACCATTGTCGATACTGGTGCCGCAAGACCGATCTTCGTCAGGCTTGCATTCGGCTGGATACTCATCACATAGGCAAATGGAAGACGTACCAGCAATGTCTGGATTAATCCCTGTGTCATTACCCATACCGTCTTGTTATTACCATTGAAATATCCGACCATACTGAACAGAATTGCTGTCACGATTGTTTCCAGTGCGAATCCTTTCAGATATGCATACCCTTTCTGGATAACGGCTACATCCGTTGTGAAGAACCCTGCCAGTATATCGCCTCCAAACATCACCAATAAAAATACTATACATCCCACAACCAGGCCAACACCGATTCCGGTAAACATGGATTTCTTCGCACGCTTTGCCTTGCCTGCTCCGATGTTCTGAGATACAAAGGATGCCATCGACTGCATCAGCGCACTTGGAACCAGCATCGCAAAGTTGACAATCTTACATGCAACACCGTAACCCGAAGAAGCTTCCAGGCCAAGCCGGTTCACAAATGCACAAAGTGCCAGGAAGGACATCTGTGTCAGGAACTCCTGCAGTGCAAGCGGAAGTCCGATCTTTAGGAATTTCTTACACTGACTATTCAACCCGAAATCTTTTCTGGTAATCTTAAATGGAAGTTCCTTTTTGATCAGAATAACAATAGCAAATACTACGCTGAGTGCCTGCGCTGTAACAGTTGCAATCGCCGCACCTGCTGCGTCCATATGAAATCCTGCCACAAGTACTATATCTCCGATCACATTTACAATACATGCAACAAATACAAATAGCAACGGTGATTTACTGTCCCCCAGTCCACGGAAAATTGCTGATAAAAGATTGTATGCAACAATAAAGAAAATACCGCCTCCGCAGATACGCACATATACCGAGGTCAGCTCAACCGCCTCTTTCGGAGCCTGCATCAGGACTGAGATTGGATGTGCAAATCCAACCATAACAATAAATAATCCGACTGCAATCATCGTAAATACAACTGCTGATCCGCCAATGACCGATCCAATCTGCTCTGGTCTCTTTTCACCGAGATATCTCGCAATCAGTACCGTAATACCCATTGCAAACTGTGTCACTACAAAAGTTACAAGATTCAATACCTGACTTCCCGTAGAAACCGCTGAAAGCCCGGATGTAGAACCGAATCTTCCAACTACCAGAAGATCCACTGCACCGTATGCCGCCTGCAGGATCAATGATCCCAGCACCGGTATCATAAATGCAATCAGTTTTTTAAGTATGCTTCCTTGTGTAAAATCTGCCTTATCGTTCATCGTAATGTTTTCTCCTTTCGCACATGATCTGATAAAATTTCTCTATCGTCCGTATCATACATTCTGCATCTTCGTCCGAGATTTCTTCCATGTAAGGGAGCAGACTTTTAAAATATTGTTCGTCATATTTCTGCGAAAGATTTGTTCCCTTTCTTGTAACAGCTATGTATGTGACACGTCCATCTGCTTCAGAAGCCATTTTCTTAAGGTATCCTTTTTCTTCCATCTCTTTGACAGTTCTTGTAACTCCCGGTCTTGGAAGCTCCATTGCATCACTGATATCCGACACCTTTACCTGTACGCCCTGTCCTTCCAAAGACTGTATCGTATCCAGATATTGAATAAAGGATGAACGAACACCTTCGGGCAACGGTGGGAGCATCTCCCGGGTCCGCTTTGCCTGATAACATGCATCGAACATCCTTTTTATTATTTCACTTGTCATATTCTGTCCTCCTTATATATTATCAGTAAAATCACCACTTATACTTTCTTTTGCATTCATGGCACTTCTAGTAATTATCACAGTTAATTACCTTTGATAATTATATAAAAATTTAGAAATTTGTCAAGCTTTTATTCCATTGTTAACAGCTGATCCGCTGAAAATTTATCATCTTCTTAATATCTTCCGGAATTTTTTCCCAGATTTCCGCAGACACATATTCCATATTTTTCCAAATCTACCCTTCCATTTATCACTTCAACTCCATCCGCTCGAAGAAGTTCTGCCTGTACATCCTCTCCACCAAACGCAAATGCCCCGGCCAGTTCACCTTTCGCATTGACCACTCTGAAGCACGGAATATGTTCCGGATCCGGATTCTTATGCAGTGCATTGCCCACGGCTCTTGCCATTCTGTGGTCTCCCGCCATCTCTGCGATCTTCCCATAAGTTGCCACATGTCCTTTCGGAATACGCTTCACTGCTTCATAGATTCTCTTTGTCGGACTGTCCGTAACCAGATCATACCCAGATAATCTGATCTTTCTCTTTATCCGGCAAAGGCTCTTTTTTCTCTAGCTGTTTCAGAATCACTTCTTCCCGTTCTCTGGCTGCCTTGTCTACTTCCAGAAGATGCTCTCCAATGGTGTCCTGCAGAAGCATCACCTGATAAGTTGAATTTCGATGATTCTTCAGATAATCTCTGTGAAGAAAACCATACTTGCCAAGTTGCTCCATCTGCTCACCGGATTTATAGGTGAGATTCGGGATCAGATATCCATTTACATTTGTATACGTTATATAAATAGGACATTCGCAATCCGCTTTCGCTACTTGCTCATGAACGCAGTTGCTTCGCTGCCTGCGTTCATTTTATTATGAGATTCCGACAGGTGTATTAAGAGGTACTGGGCACTCTTTATACCCGGCTATTGCAACTATCATAGGAACCTGTTGTTTTCGTATCCTCTGGATATATACTATTTTCAGGCAGCATTGCCAGTTAAATATTCTGTATTATGCTTTTCCTATTTCATGGATACTAACACTATTTCTTATTATAATTGGCTTTATTATAATAAAACCAATAAAGTAATATCCAAACGAATAAATTTTATTTTTATGCACAAATCGGACAGCTTTAAAAATTTAGCTGTCCGACCTACTCTTAATAATATCCCCGTTCTTCCTGCCAGTCTTTCACATAGCATCGAATTCCAATATAAATCACATGCACCAGTAGCAACAGCGTGATAAGATTTACAGGAATAACAGATTTTATCCATTCTCCAAAGTAAATTACAATAGCTGCACTCGTTATCGCCACTATTATACTGAGGATATCCCAGCAATATTTCCGGTAGATTTTTCCAACCTGATAGCCAATCCCAACTATCAGTAATCCGGTTATTATAAATAAAATTCCCATAACAATAGCTACGATCAGCCAGTACATAAGCCCGGAAAGGATACGGTTAGGTATTCCGCTGCTTAACTGTCCGAAAGAATCTGCACCTATGACAAACTCCCGAAACAAGCTTCCCATTCCTTTTCCTAACACACCGAAAAAGGTGATACAGTCGTTAAGGAAAACTGGCGAAAGAATAGCCGTAAACAGGGTTATTGTTATGCTGTACCATGCCAGTAGGAACAGGATACTTTCATAACCAGTTGTCATATTTTTAAATTTCTTTTCCAGCTGACTTTTGCGGTTATCGCATTTTTCTTTTGCTTTCTGGTAAGCAGTGCGGTCACATTTTTCACATTTCTCATAAGGCACTTTTTTCTCAACAGCTACCTCTACCGTCTTTTGGTGTGTCTGTGCATAAAGTTTCTCCTGTTCTGCTTTTTCATACTTAAATTTCCATGCCACGACTTCTGCGTCGGCTCTTTTCCTTCTGTCTGTCTCGTTGGTCAATCGCTCCTCTGTTTGCCTTAATCTTGTCCGCAATGCTTCGATATTCTCGACTCTGTTTTCGCTGTTCAATTTCTCGTTCAAGGTCAGCGATTCGCTTAGCTGCTTGTTCAGTTCCAAAATTGTCTGGTCTTTCTGATCCAGTTCGTCCTGCATCTGTTCTGTCATCAGCAAAAGTTCTTCCACCTGCCCGACGTTCTCTAAGTCTTTGCATCCGTTCATCAAGCTCCCTCACTTTCTCTATCTGCTGTTTAAGGTCAGCAATTCGGTATTCTGTTTCTGCAATAAGCTGTTCTCGCTGTTCAGCTTCTGCGTTAATTCCTGCCATTGCTGATTCTCGGTTTCCAACTGTTCGATTCTGGTTTTCTGTTGCTCGATCTGTGAGAGCAGTTCTTCTGTATCTGGCAAAAGATTCAGCAGCCCGGATAATTCGCTGTTTAAGTTTTTTAAACTCTGGTTCTGCTCCTGAAAAAACAGAAGCTGCCTGTCCCGTTCCTGTAATTCCTGTATCATCTCTGCCATAAGATTCTGCTGTTCCTCGATCTGGTTTATCATTGTCTCCATCATGGGAATGACTTCCCGGCTTTCTTCTAATGTCATCCAATCGCTCCTTCCATTGTGTCAATGCACCAGATACTTTTCCAAAAGAAATCTTTATTTTACCCAGCAGTGCATTTTGTCTTTTTATGATCTGGTTTTCCTCCACTTTCCATGAAGCGGAGGATGTCTGTCCGTTTTGAAATTTCTCATCAATTTTTCTGGCATCCGCACCCTCATGGATCGTTGGTATCTCAAATTTTCCCTGCCTTGCATAAGAACGGTGGTCAATGTGATTTTCCGTTTTCAAATGTGCATTACAGACATTTGCCCATTCGCTCCGCCATAGTTCACAATTTTTGGGATTGTTCCATCCGGTAGCATCGGTTAATACACGTTTCCACTGTTTACGATTCCTTGCACCGATTTTCGGATTACCGTTTTCGTCCAATACCGGGATTCGGATTCCATGACGGGCAGGGTTCTTTTTATCCTGCCACCAGTCCGGGTGAGACTCATCAACCACGATATTTCCATCATTATCTCTGACAAAATCCCAGTCTTTGACTTCTTTGTTTCCCCATGAATGGTCTGGATTGAATGGACGCATGGTAACAAGTAAATGCACATGTGGGTTTCCATCGCCCTTATCGTGAATGCTCCAATCTGCACACATGCCTTTGTCTACAAAGATTTTCTGAATATAATCCGTTGTATATTCAATCTGTTCCTTTCGGTTCCATTCTTTCGGTAGTGAGAACTCAAACGACCTGCCAAGCTGTGCATCCGCGGTCTTCTCAATCTTCAAAACTTCATTCCACAAACGCTGTTTCTGAAAAGTAAGTTTGAATTTTTCCAGTGCAGCTTCTTTGTTATCTGCTCTTTTATATCGGACTGATTTCTGGAACCGTCTGATAGTTTCAGCAGGTACATTCTGCCATTCCTGTGGTGCATTTTCACACATCATCAGGCTGGTATAAACGACTTCTTTTTTTGAAGTGTAGTAGCTGATCCTGCCTGTTTCTTCATTTTTCATCACATCGCCATTGAGATAAGCAGACGCCGATATGATGGATTTTCCTTTGCTGCGTCCAACAATCTTTACTGTATAATGAAAAATCGCCATGCTCCGTTTCCCCCTTTCTGCCGTATCCGGCTTTGATTTCCAGCAGGTAACCTTTTCCCTAAAAGAAAATGGTATCTGCCGGAACGCCCTCTGCATAAGAGTGCCTCCTGCGGCATGAGCAGGTCTGGCTGAAAGCCCCGCCGACGGAACGAGCCCGGCAAGCGTAAGCGCAGACCGGTTGCCATCTGTGGCAAACTTATACGGACGACCTCTGGTTGTCCATAAGTGCGCCCTTCATAAAAAAGCAATGAAGGGAATGGAAAACCCACTCCCTCCGGCATTACACTTCCTCCGTATTTGCAACTGGCTCTTTCTGCATTGCCTTTGAGAAAAACTTTCCGTTTGCTTCCTGCCTTTTTAAGAAGCCGATCAGCTTCGGGATATCTTCTTCCTCAATCGCAGAACCCAGCACCGATTCCACCGCACCGCCAATCTGGCAGAGCCTGTGTGTCCGCTTTTTGGTTTCCACATCTTTCTGACGTTTCTTCAGTTCCCGTTTCTGTGCTGCATACTGTTTTGCCTTCTCAAGGCTTTCCTGTTCTTTCTTTTCCAACTGGAGCATACGCTCCTCATAACTCTTTGTTGATCTTGCCATAAATATCATCGTCCTTTCATTTTTCTTCCAAACATAAGTTTCCTGTTGTCTATCAGACGAAGTACATGGTATAATCTGCTTGCGTGTAGGTATATCATGGCTCCGGTCTGATAGAACCTTTGGCGGTTTCTTCGGGAACCGCTTTTTTAAGTTGAACCGTTTCTTGTGACTGCTTTCACATTTCCCTTATCCCTCAAGTCCCTGCCCTCGTTGGCTTCCATAAAGAGTTCCAGCATATCTGTTTTGATCAGGACTTTTCTCCCAACCTTCAATACCGGAAGTTTCTTCCACTCTACCAACTTTCGCAGGGTGTTCCTGCCAATTCCCGTATAATCAGCAGCTTCCTCAATAGATAAGGCGATCTTTCTTTGCGTCATATGACCACCTCCTTATTGATTGCATTATGCAATTTCGTTTGTGCTGTCAGTATAGCGTGTTTGCATCTTGTTGTCAAGCATTATGAAATTATATTTCTTTTCTTTAAATTGCATATTGCAATATATGTTGTTACGTGGTATAGTAATGACATACCGAAAAAGGAGGCACATCAGCATGAAAGATAAAGAACTACGCAAGCTGATCGGCAGCAGGGCAAAACAGCGCCGTCTGGAATTAAATCTGACACAGCCTTATGTCGCAGAGAAGATGGGAGTTACCGCTTCCACAATCCTGCGTTATGAGAACGGTTCGATTGACAATACCAAAAAGATGGTACTGGAAGGTCTCTCGGAAGCACTTCATGTATCAATCAAATGGCTCAAAGGGGAAACCGATGAATATGAAACTGATATTACGGATAAGAAAGAATTGCAGATTCGTGATGCGATGGGCAACATTCTCAAACAGTTACCTCTTGACCTCAATAAAACAGAAGACGCTTTTTCTAAAGACTTACTGCTGTTACTGTTAAAGCAATATGAATTGTTTCTGGATTCGTTTCAGTTCGCCTGCAAAAATTACAAAGGCAGTACCAAAGATGCGGACATTGCCAAAGTAATGGGATTTGAATCGAAAGATGAATATAATGAGATTATGTTTCTCAGGGAGATCACGCATACTGTCAACGCATTTAACGATATGGCAGATGTGATAAGGCTCTATTCAAAGAAACCGGAAGCAGCAGAACAAAGGCTTGCCAATCTTTTATCCGAAGTTATGTATGAGGATTCTGAATCGGTATAGTAAGACAACCGGAGTTGTGATATACTTACACGCAAGAAGCATTTCAACAGTTCCGATTGTCTGATATCGAAAGGAGACATACGATTATGGCAAAAGGATCTGTTAGAAAAAAAGGAAAAAAATGGTACTATCGCTTCTATGTAGAAGATGCAAGCGGTAAAATGGTTCAGAAAGAATACGCCGGAACCGAGAGTAAAAGTGAGACGGAAAAGCTTCTCCGCAAGGCACTGGAAGATTACGAAAATAAGAAATTTGTCGCAAAGGCAGATAATCTTACCGTAGGAGAACTTCTGGACATGTGGGCAGAAGAAGAACTAAAAACTGGGACACTCAGCAACGGTACAGTAGAAAATTATCTTGGTGTAATCCGCTATATCAAAAAACACCCGATTGCAGACCGCAAACTGAAAACAGTTACTGCCGAACATTTACAGGCATTTCTTGATCTGCTTACATTCGGTGGTGAGTTTCCAGACGGGAAAGTAAGAAAAGGATACAGCAAAGATTATATCCATTCTTTTTCCGCAGTGTTACAGCAGTCATTCCGTTTTGCAGTATTTCCAAAACAGTTAATCAGTTTCAATCCGATGCAGTATATTAAGCTGAAAAAGCAGGCAGAGGAAGTTGACCTCTTTTCCGATGATGAAGTGGAAGAAGGTACACAGCCGATTTCACATGAGGATTATGAACGGCTTATCCAATATCTGGAAAAGAAAAATCCACCTGCTATTCTGCCGATTCAAATTGCGTATTATGCCGGGCTCCGTATCGGGGAAACCTGTGGTCTTACATGGCAGGACATTAACCTTGAGGAACAATGCCTGACCATAAAACGCAGTATCCGCTACGACGGCATGAAACACAAAAATATTATCGGACCAACGAAACGGAAAAAAGTAAGGATTGTTGATTTTGGAGATACGCTGACTGAAGTACTGAAAGCTGCCAGAAAAGAACAGCTCAAAAACCGGATGCAGTATGGCGAATTATATCACCGCAATTACTACAAAGAAGTGCATGTGAAAAACAGGGTATATTATGAATACTATCATCTTGACGGAACACAGGAAATCCCGACAGATTACAAAGAAATCTCCTTTGTCTGCCTGCGACCAGATGGCTCTTTGGAACTGCCGAGTACACTCAGCATTGTATGCAGATCAGTGGCAAAGAAGCTGGAAGGATTTGAAGATTTCCATTTTCACCAGTTGCGTCACACTTATACCAGCAATCTGCTTTCCAATGGAGCTGCACCGAAAGATGTACAGGAACTGTTAGGACACTCTGATGTCAGTACCACAATGAATATTTACGCTCACTCAACAAGAAAAGCAAAACGGGATTCCGCAAGACTTCTTGATAAAGTAGCGAGCAATGCTTAACTAAAAATTTCCCTTATTTCCCTTGCGGATTCCGCATAAGGGCAAAAATAAGGGAAAATACATATCATTTCACTATCTAAGGGGCTGTAAGCCTTGAAAAATAAGGAAAGTTCAGGAAATCTCTCCACAAATTAAAGATTTGCGAAAATGGATATCTTGTATATAAAGCAAATAAAATTGAAGGAGTGTATTCGATACTTCCGGAAGAATACGAGGGAATACTGGTAGAGAATTATGGAGACAGAATCATCGTTCCTGGATTTGTAGATTTGCATGTACATGCACCACAGTATGCTTTTCGTGGATTAGGTATGGATATGGAACTTTTAGACTGGCTGGAGACAAATACTTTTCCAGAGGAGTCAAAGTATAAAGACATAATTTATGCTCAAAAAGCTTATCAGATGTTTGTAGACAATCTGAAGAAAAGTGCAACAACAAGAGCGTGCATATTTGCAACGATTCATAAAGATTCAACTATTTTATTGATGGATATGCTTGAAAAAGCCGGGCTTGCTACAATGGTTGGTAAGGTGAACATGGATCGCAATTCACCGGATTATCTGCGAGAAGAAACAGAAGAAAGCGTAAATGAAACAATCTCATGGCTTGAAGAAGTGCAAAAGAAACAGTATCAACATACAAGACCGATTTTAACTCCTCGATTTATACCAAGCTGTACAGATGAACTTATGCATAAGTTGAAAGATATTCAAGTAAAATATCAGATTCCAGTACAGTCGCATCTTTCAGAAAATTATGGAGAGATTGCATGGGTACAGGAATTATGTCCAAAATCAGAATTTTATGGAGATGCATATGATCAGTTTGGGCTGTTTGGAAGAGACAGCAAGACGGTTATGGCTCATTGCGTACATTCAGATGAAAATGAGATCAGGAGGATGAAGGAAAATGGTGTGTTTATCGCACACTGTCCGGAATCAAATACGAATTTGTCATCAGGAGTGGCACCTATCAGACAATATTTGGCAGAAGGAATGCATGTAGGCTTAGGAAGTGATGTGGCTGCCGGATCTACGGAAAATATGTTTGTTGCTATGAGGTATGCAGTTCAGGCGTCAAAGTTACGTTGGAGATTGAAAGATGAAAAATTGACTCAATTAACTATGCCTGAAGTATTTTATATGGCTACAAAAGGAGGCGGAGAATTTTTTGGTAAAGTGGGAAGCTTCGAAGCAGGATATGAAATGGATGCAGTAGTGCTCGATGATAAACGATTGATTCATCCACAGGAGATGAATATGGAACAGCGTTTAGAACGAATGATTTATTTGGCGGATGAACGAGAAGTTTATGCTAAATATGTAGCAGGAGAAAAAGTAGCTGATTAAAAAAGAGATTCTTTATAATCAACTAAAGATTGGGGGTCGGCGATAAGAGTTCTCGCAAGAGGCAGCCCCCCAATCTGCCTCTTGCGAGAGAATACCTTTTTTACCTCTTGGATTAGTATTTAATTAATGCAAATCCAAGAGGTTTATTTATGCAATTTATGCGATTTTACAAAGAAGTACTTGACAAGACCTCTTAAAAGTGAGATGAGTTGATATGGCAAATGATATGGTACAAAATCGCAACAGGCGTTGAAATTACAACAGGAACAGAACAAGCAGGAACGCAAAGAAATTATTGCATCGTATGAACGGTGATATATTTTTAGTCAATTTTTAGATAATTTGAAGAACGGAATATAAAAAGGCGTATGGAAGTTTAAAGTGTTCGAATTCGAACACTTTAAGAGTTCCATAATTGGATAAAGGAGTTTTGGAATATGGATAAGAAAACAATATATGCAATGAAAAATGCTTTTGATGAAATTGTAAAGATAATACAAGAAGAAGCTGTTGAATTTTAGTATGTAAGGGATTTGATGGCTCTTCTTGGATATGATCGCTGGGAATATTTTCATAAGGCAATTGAAAGAGCGGTAGATTCTTGTAAGGCTTCTGAAATAGAGCCAGCGGACCATTTTCGCAACGTCACGAAAATGGTTCCAATAGGTAGTGGGGCAGAAAGAGCGGTAAAGGATTACATGTTTACCAGATATGCATGTTATCTTATTGCTCAAAATGGCGATCCTAGAAAAGAAGAGATTGCGTTTGCTCAGAGCTATTTTGTTGTTCAGACAAGAAAGCAGGAGCTGATAGAAGAAAGAGCCATGGACATAATAAAACATGAAAAATCAAAGAATGATAAAAAGGTATTTCAATATATTAAAGAACAGGCTGAAAAGAAATAATTTCATATAGGAGTAAAAAGAGTTCTGTTGGAAATACTTTAATTCAATTGAGGGAATCAATTCAAAACAAAAAGATGAATCGTTGCAATTAATTTGCAACGAAAAATAAAATCGTTGCAAATTAATTGCGACGATTTTATAATATAGAAAAAAGAATTCTTGTAGAATCCTAATTATGAAGGAGGCACAGAAATATGAGAGAAGGAAAACAATTAGAATACAAAGATAATCTAGATTCTAATACCTACATGAAAACAATAAGTGCTTTTGCCAACTATGAGGGGGGACAAATAATTTTTGGTGTCAAAGATAATGGAGAGACAGTGGGTGTTCCAAATACTATAGATGCCTGTTTAAATCTCGAAAATAAGATAAATGATAGTATAAAGCCGGTTCCGGAATATTCAGTGCAAATTCAATCGGATTCAACAATATGTCTTACAGTACAAGAAGGGCGTTATAAACCATATATCTTTAAGGGAAAGGCGTATAAGAGAAATGATTCTGCGACGATAGAAGTTGGAAGGATGGAGTATAATCGATTAGTTCTGGAAGGAGAAAATCAGTCGTTTGAAGAAATTACAGCAAGAAATCAAGATTTGACTTTCAATAAACTGGAGCAAGTGCTAATACAGGGAATGAACATAGAAAAACTGAATAGCGATATATTAAAGACATTGGAGTTATATTCAGATAAAACTGGGTTCAATGTTGCGGCAGAACTTCTTGCGGATAAGAATAGTTTTATGGGAATTGATGTAATACGTTTTGGGGAAAATATAGATGAAATTATGGAACGAAAGGTATTTGAATATATTTCTATTTTAGACGAATTAGAGCAAATGCTTCAAATGTTTCGGAGATATTACCAGTATGAGAAAATAGAAGGGACAGAAAGAAATGTAGTTGATAAGATACCAGAAAAAGCTTTTCGCGAGGCGATTGCAAATGCTTTGGTCCATAGAATGTGGGATGTAAAAGCTTCTATAAAGGTGAGCATGTATTCGGATCGAATTGAAATTAATTCGCCAGGTGGATTACCGGAAGGAATTAATGAGGAAGAATACCTAAACGGACAGATTTCAATATTACGAAATCCAATTATACGGAATGTGTTTTTTAGATTGAAATATATAGAGAAATTCGGAACCGGAATCATGCGAATTAATTACGCATATAAAGATGCAATCGAAAAACCAAAATATAAAGTGTTTTCGAATTCTATTCAGGTAGTACTCCCGGTTTTCACAGATATGAAAGATTTAGCAACAGAAGAAAAGATGATTTGGAAGTTACTAAGAGAGAAGGATGAAATGACACGGTCAGAGCTTGCGAAGGCTACAGGTTTGGGAAAAGATAAGACAATAAGAGTTCTCAACGGCCTTCTGGATAAAAATGTAATTACACGAAGAGGAGCAGGACGTGGGGTAAAATATAGGGTAAATTAGAATGTTATATGTTAAAGAGGCATGTGGAAACTATCTGAGCGGCAGCGAGTTTTTCGCATGCTTCTTTTATTGGATAGAAATCCTAAACCACCTGTTATGCAAGTGATTTAAAAATTAATGGGTGCCTGACACCAATGTGTTATAAGAATAAAAAACAGAATTGAACAATAGATGCCTCAATGATAAACTGATTGTATAAGCATATAATGATAAATATGATGCGCTAATAATAGGGACAACAGTGAAAGAGGTGAAAAATATGTTATCTTTACAGGACAGAGAAGTGAATACAGGTCGACAGCGGGAACTTGATCTGGTAAAAGGTTTCCTAATGATCATGATAGTATTTATACATTCATTTCAGATAATAGCAGGCGTGGAAGCAGCAGAATCGAATGTACATAAAATTATGTTTGCACTGTTTATGCCGACAGGTGCTTGCTTATATTTATTTACTATGGGATTTGGAAGTGTTTTTACACGACATTCTAAGCCAGAAGATATGGTTAAAAATGGTGTGAGACTGTTATTGTATCAGGGATTAAGTAATTTATGTTATGCCGCAGCTTTGTTAATTAGTTTCAATATTAGAAATGTGATTACAGGAGAAGTCGCAGGCAGCAGAGAATTATATGCACAAAACATGTATGCAGCACTTACATTTGTAAATATATTTTTTATATCAGGTATGTGTTATCTTGTGCTTGCGATATATAGAAAATTAAATGTAAAGATCAGTGGATATGTAATCAGTGCTGTAATAGTAGGAATCGTATCACCATTTACAAAGATGTTAGTTTCTGATAATCAGGTACTTAACTGGATTTTGGATATGACATTTGGCGGAAAAGGTGAAACAAGCTTTTGTTTCTTTCCGTATTTGAGTTATGTATTTTTAGGATATGTTTTTGGAAAAGTGATCAGAAGAGTTCCTGAAGATGAAAAAGGAGATTTTTATAAAAAGAGTGGTATAATATGTGGAATTATAGCAGTGATATGGTTTGCATGCTGCATAATGACACACCCTACAGTTGACAGATTTTTTAACTATATGATTGAACAGTACAGAACGCCGGGCCTGGCAAAAGTAGTCGGAAGCTTTTGCAGTATCATGCTTGTATTTGCAATTGCATTTTGGATTATGCCGATGATAGAAAAATGGAAATTTGGATATAACAAATTGTGTTATTATTCAAAACAAATATCTAAGATATATGCAGTGCATATCGGTGTGTATTATGTGATTTGTGGTTTCGCTGCATTTTCCGGATTTAATGTAAAAGAGTGTTTGATATGGTCGGTTATAGTGCTGATAGTAACTGATTTGCTTGTACAAGGATACTTAATAATTATGAATAAGATAAAAAGAGTGTGCTAATAATTGATTATTTTTATATGCTACCCTATTTATTGATATTTTCTATAAGTTGTTTTTTGTTATCAAAATTCACTTACTAGCATAAGTGATAGTGAAATTATGTGGATTTCAACTTATTATAAGTGTAAGATAATAATAGGCGAATTATTCTATGGAAGGAGATATAGGTATGGGACTTATTAAAGCAGTTGCAGGAGCGGTAGGCGGAACAATGGCAGATCAATGGAAAGAGTTTTTCTATTGTGAAGCAATGGATAAAAATGTCATGGTGAGGAAAGGACAGAAGCAGACAAGTTCTCGTTCTTCTAATAAAAAAGGCAATGACAATATTATTACAAATGGTAGTGGAATCGCTGTGGCAGATGGTCAGTGTATGATTATTGTAGAACAGGGAAAAGTAGTAGAGATATGTGCAGAATCCGGACAGTTTACATATGATACATCCACAGAGCCAAGTATCTTCTCCGGTAATCTTGGAGATAGTATTTCAAAGACATTTGAAACAATCGGAAAACGATTTACATTTGGCGGCGATACAGGTAAAGATCAGCGAGTTTATTATTTTAATACAAAAGAGTTGATTGATAATAAATTCGGTACGCCAAATCCGATTCCATTCCGTGTTGTAGATTCTAAGATAGGTCTGGATATTGATGTAGCAGTACGATGTTCAGGTGTTTATTCTTATCGAATCAGTGACCCGTTGTTGTTCTACACAAATGTGTGCGGTAATGTGGAGAATGAGTATACGAGAGAAGAAATTGACAGACAGTTAAAAACAGAGTTTATCAGTGCTTTGCAGCCGGCATTTGGACGGCTTTCTGATATGGAGCTGCGTCCGAATCAAATTGTAAATCATACTACAGAGCTGGAAAATGCTATGAATGAAACACTGTCAGCAAAATGGAGTGAGCTTCGTGGACTGAAGGTAGTAAGTATTGCACTTGGTTCAGTGACACTTCCGGAAGAAGATGCAGAGTTGATCAAACAAGCACAGCGTACAGCAATGCTTCAGAATCCAACAATGGCAGCGGCAACTATGGTAGGCGCTCAGGCAGATGCGATGAAAGCAGCAGCAAGCAACGAAGGCGGTGCTATGAACGGCTTTATCGGTATGGGTATGGCTATGAATGCAGGTGGCGGAATGAATGCCCAGAATTTATTTGCAATGGGAGCCCAGCAAGAGGAAGCAAGACGAAGAGAAGAGCTTGAAAGACAGGCGGCGCAAGCAGCACAGACTCCGCCTTCACAGGCAGCACCGGCAGCAGACAGCTGGCAGTGTACATGTGGTGCAACAGTTACAGGAAAATTCTGTTCGGAATGTGGCAGCCCAAAACCGGTACAGGAAGAGGGATGGACATGTTCGTGCGGAGCAGTAAACAAAGGAAAGTTCTGTTCAGAATGTGGCGCCAAAAAACCGGCAGCGGCACCATTGTATCGTTGTGATAAATGTGGTTGGGAACCTGAAGATCCGAAGAATCCGCCAAAATTCTGCCCAGAGTGCGGAGATCCATTTGATGATGCTGATATTCAGTAGAAAGAGTGCGGGGGATTTGTGCTATTAAAACATATGGTTAAGCAGAAAATGGAAACAATTTTTATTAGAAAAGGGTGGTTTCAATACATAAAAATCATTATAATAAAAGGTACGAATACAATGGAGGACGTAGAAAATGAGTAATGTAATTGAGATGACACACCCACTGATCCAGCACAAGATTTCAAGATTGAGAGATAAGAATACAGGAACAGCAGAATTTCGTGCACTTGTAGAAGAGATTGCAATGCTGATGGGGTATGAGGCATTAAAGGATCTGCCACTTGAAGATGTTGAGGTTGAGACTCCGATTGAAACATGCATGACACCTCAGATTGCCGGAAAGAAATTTGCTATTGTACCGATCTTACGTGCAGGTTTGGGAATGGTAAATGGTATTCAGGCTTTAGTGCCGACAGCAAAGATTGGACATATTGGTCTGTATCGTGACGAGGAGACACACGAGCCACATGAGTATTATTGTAAGCTGCCGGATCCGATTGAAGAGCGTTTGATCGTTGTTACAGATCCGATGCTTGCTACAGGCGGTTCAGCAGTTGCAGCAGTTGATTTTATTAAAAAACATGGCGGTAAGAAGATTAAATTCATGGCTATTATCGCTGCTCCGGAAGGAATTAAACGTCTGATGGATGCACATCCGAATATTCAGTTGTATGTAGGCCATATCGACAGAGAGCTGAATAAAGCTGCTTACATCTGCCCAGGACTCGGAGATGCAGGGGATCGTATTTTTGGTACAAAATAGGGGTAGTTTTTGAAAATAAAATATGCTATTATATAAAATGTTTGATAGAGGCGCGGTGATAAGAGTATCCGTCTGGCAATAGTCAAGGGAAGACTGTCAGTAGGAGAAAGGAGAAGCCGCCGAAGGAATGATATTTCCCTGATATGATTCCTGGGCCGGATGCAGAATATGCTCCGGACTGTCACAGGTGTGGAGAGCTATCGAGGATATATGGATTTTTTGATTTATTTATGCCGCGGGCGACTCACCAACAAAGAGATGCCAGCGGCATTTCTTTGTCTAAAAATGGTTGAAGAAGGAGAAGAAAGAGAAAAAATGAGAAACAAGAGAAAAATGGGCGGGTTGCTCTTGGTTGCAATGAGCATATTATGTTTTAGTTCGATGACAGTATTTGCAGCAGACACATCCAAAGAGTATGTGCCAGCAATGTATGCATCAATCTGGTCGTTAGTACCTCCGGTTATTGCGATTGTATTGGCACTTATTACAAAAGAAGTGTATAGTTCATTGTTTGTTGGAGTTTTGATCGGAGGAGCTTTTTGGGCGGGATTCAAACCGGAAGCCACGATATTACATGTATTTCAGGATGGAGTGGTAGGTGTTCTCACTGACAGCTATAATATGGGTATTCTGATATTTTTGATAATCCTTGGTGTTATGGTATGTATGATGAATAAAGCAGGTGGTTCAGCAGCATTTGGACGTTGGGCTAAAGAGCATATTAAGACAAGGGCAGGTGCACAGCTTACAACAATCGCACTTGGAGTTTTAATTTTTATCGATGATTATTTTAACTGTCTGACAGTTGGAAGCGTTATGCGTCCGGTAACAGATAGTCACAATGTGTCACGTGCAAAACTTGCATATTTAATTGATGCAACAGCAGCGCCGATATGTATTATCGCACCGATTTCATCATGGGCAGCAGCAGTAACAGGATTTGTAAAAGGAGAGGACGGATTTTCAATCTTTATTCGTGCGATTCCATATAACTATTATGCGATCCTTACAATTATTATGATGGTGACTTTAGTTCTGGCAAAAGAAGATTATGGTCCGATGAAAGAACATGAAGATAATGCAATTGCGGGCGATCTTTATACAACGGATGACAGACCGTATGAGAGTGCACAGGAAAATGTTATTTATAACAAGGGAAAGGTAATTGATCTGGTATTCCCAATTATTTCACTTATTATTTGCTGTGTTATAGGAATGATCTATTCAGGCGGGTTCTTCTCGGGAACAGGATTTGTAGAAGCATTTTCAGGAAGTGATGCATCTGTTGGACTGATGCTTGGAAGCTTTTTCGCAATGGTGATTACAATTGTATTTTATGCAGTAAGAAAAGTTCTGCGTTTTTCGGATTCTATGGCTTGTATTCCGGATGGATTTAAAGCTATGGTTCCTGCAATCCTGATTCTTACATTTGCCTGGACATTAAAATCAATGACAGATAGCCTTGGTGCAGCTGAATATGTAGCGTCAATAATGAATTCGGCAGCAGGCGGGTTATTAAATCTTCTTCCTGCAATTATATTCCTTGTAGGATGCTTCCTGGCATTTGCAACAGGTACTTCATGGGGAACATTCGGAATATTGATTCCTATTGTAGTTGCTGTATTTCAGGGAACAAATGAAACAATGATGATCATTTCCATTTCAGCTTGTATGGCAGGAGCTGTATGTGGAGATCATTGTTCGCCAATTTCAGATACAACAATTATGGCTTCAGCAGGAGCACAATGTAATCATGTAAATCACGTATCAACACAGTTGCCATATGCAATAACAGTTGCAGCTGTTTCATGTATCACATATGTAATTGCAGGTGTGATACAGAATGCGGTTATTTGCCTGGCAATCGGAATTGCATTGCAGATTTTGGTGCTTCTTGCAATTCGAAATCATACAAGAAATAAAGAAAATTAAAAAGTAGTAGAAAAGAGACTAACTTTTTGGGTGTTTCCTAAAAACGAGAGTCTCTTTTTCTTTGACTAAATATAAATCTGCGTTATAATTACTTCAAACTAGGTAAAGCAAGCGAAGGGAGAAGAAACGAATGAAACCAATATTTTTTATAGATTATGATAATACAATTTTCAGTCATCAGACATGGCAGATTCCGGAAAGTACACTATGTGCGCTTGAGCAGTTGCAAAAGGACGGATATAAACTAGTTATTGCAAGTGGAAGAGCATTTCGAAATAATTCACTTCCCGAAGAATTTCAAGGACGTATAACTCCGGATTGTCTGGTTAGTGCAAATGGCGCTATTGTTGAGATAGAAGGAAAATTAGTAAAAGAAAAATATTTTGATAAGGATTTACAGAGAAGAATATTAGATTACGTTGTAGAAAAAAATTATTGTCTGTTATCTGGCCAGGGCAATGATTGGTGTACTTCCAGCATTGAGCGATTCAAGGAGACCGCATCTCCAAAACAGCAGCAGTTATTGCCAAAGAGTGGGGACGCATACAAGGCGTTGTATGAAAAACAGATTCCGTCGATGTTTTTAGCAGATACAAAAGAAGCAATTGCTGATGTACAGGAGCATTTCCCAGAGACAAAGCTTTTGTGTATGGGGGATGAGCTTGGTGGTGCAGATATGATTCCGAAAGAGAATGGAAAGGTTAAAGGTGCGGAGTGTGTTATGGACTATTATCATGCATCCTGGGATGATATTATTGCAATCGGGGATAGCATGAATGACATAGAGTTGATTCGGGCAGCCGGATTTGGGATTGCTATGGGAAATGCGATGGATGAGGTGCAGGAAGCGGCAGATTATGTTGCAAAGCATATTGACCAGAACGGATTTGTGGATGCGGTTTCCAAGGCAAGAGAAGTGATAGCCAAAAGATGAATGAATTATCAGAAAAAACAGCATAATTTTGATTCGAAGAAAGAAAATTTAAAATAAAAAACGTAAAATATTGACAAAATAAGATTCGGGTGTTAAACTATAGGCAATTCGAAAGAAGGAAATATTATAGAGTAGGAGGTAGAGGTCCAATGGACGATATTAGTTCGATTACAACTCAATATGTTAGTGGTATGGCGGATGAAAGGTCCAATAATAAGAGATCTTTACAATAATCCAGCAGACATATTGAACATAGATACCACATAAGATAGGATTTCATAAGATGTGTAAAGAAACATCAGATGTAAATCAGATCAAATAGCGAGATACCCGATTATAGATGGAATAATTAAGTAAGTATTTGGAATATCGAAGTAAGGATACTGCAGGTATTGAACAGTTATAGAAAGAATAATCCGGGAGATAACGCGAAAATAAAATAATAAAAAATTGAATAGAGAAAAAGAAATAGAAAATGCATCTGCAATGTCAATTGTGGATGCATTTTTTTGACATTGTGAAGCACTTATGGTAAACTAAGAAATGATTATCGGGGAGTCTACCCTTTGATAATTATAAGTAGGATAAATATAAAAAATATTGAGTTACAAAATCAATAAGAGACACTAAGAAACGGATACATTTTAAGAGAGTATAAATAATTTAGAGAAAGAAACGACAGAGTAAGTTTACGAGGTGAGTACAGTGGACAAGTATGAGTATAAGCTGAAGACAGAACAAATGCTTGAACTGATGGAAGATGGTGCATACAGCAGAGCAGCAGAACTTGCAGATAGTATTGACTGGCGAAGAGTTCGTAATACTACAATGCTGATGAATGTAAGTGACATATATGAAAAAAGCAGAGATTATCATAAGAGTTTCGAAGTCTTGAAAATTGCTTATCATAGGGCAGAAGGAAGTAGAAAGATCGTATATCGCCTGTGTACACTTGCATTGAAAACAAGAAATGTAGATGAGGCAATAGATTATTATGATGAGTTCCTTCATATTGCACCAAAGGATCCAAATCAGTACATTTTAAAATACCAGATTTTAAAAGTACAGAGAGCTCCGATCGAGCAACAGATTGATGCACTCGAATCATTTAAAAAGGCAGAGTATGTGGAAGAGTGGGCATATGAGCTTGCTAAATTATACGAACGGGCAGGCAAGATTACGGAGTGTCTGGAAGAGTGTGATGACCTGATTTTATGGTTCAGCGAAGGAAAATATGTATATCAGGCGATGGAACTGAAGATGCGTTATAAACCGCTGACACCATCACAGCAGGAAAAGTATAATAGAAGATATGAAAAGCCAGGAACTACTACAGAAGAATTGCCTGATTTAAATAATGTAGATGAGAATGGCGTTAAGGTGGCAGCGAAACCTGTTTCGTCAACACAAGAGCAGACTGAGGAAGATGCAGCTAAGACAGCGGAAAAGGCAGAATCAGATAAATCAGCAGAGAGTGAGCCAGATATTAAAATTCCGGTAGTTGAAGAAACTTTAGCAAACAAATTTGTAGATGAGGATGTTGTAAAAGCAGAGGTTCGTGCAAAAGCGAAAGCAGAGATTTTAGGAGAAGCAGATTCTTTTGAACCTACTTCAATTGATTCATTAACAGAGGCGATAAGAAAAGCGGCAGAGACAGAAACTGCGGAGCAAGAGGCGTTAGAGGAAAAAGAAGAACAAGAGCCGGAAGAAATTGCAGAAAAAACAGAATCTTCCGAAGACGTGAAGGAACAGGTACTTGCTTCAAAAGAAGATTCCGTTGATGTAGAAACAGAATCAGAAGTCGAGGAGAAACAGCCAGAGAAGAAAAAAATCGGTAATACAATGCGTTTAGATGAGGCATTGAAGGCTTTATTACACATTGATGGTTCAGATAGCGGTTCTAGAGAAAGTTCAGACGAAGAAGCTGAGAAAAAAGAGGATGATTTGTCGGATTTGAATGATGCAATTGAAGATATTGAAGATGTTGTGGATTTAAGTCTGGTGCAGAAGGTAGAACAGAAGCGAGCACAGAAAAAAGCACTGGAAGCAGTGAAAGATGTCAAGGTTGATTCGGATTTAGAAGAACTTAGTATGAAAAAACTAAAATCTAAATCTGAAACAACAGTAAATCTGGATGATACATTGCCAATGAATCTGGATGATACAGTAGAAATGTCGCCGGAAGAGATAATAGCTATGTATGGTGGAACTGAGGAAACTATCGAGGAAGAATCAGAAGCCGAGGAAATCATCGAACCGGAAGAGGAAGAAATCATCGAGGAAGAACCGGAAGCCGAGGAGATTATCGAACCGGAAGAGGAAGAAATCATCGAGGAAGAACCGGAAGCCGAGGAGATTATCGAACCGGAAGAGGAAGAAATCATCGAGGAAGAACCGGAAGCCGAGGAGATTATGGAACCGGAAGAGGAAGAAATTATCGAGGAAGAACCGGAGGCCGAGGAGATTATCGAACCGGATGAGGAAGAACCGATAGATGAGGATGAAATTCTCGAAGTAGAACAGGTACTTGAGGCAAAATATATTGAGCCGGCAGATGAGGAAGAAGATCAGCTGGATAATCAAGTGACAGCAAGAATGAGCCTTGAAGAATTGTTTGCTGCATGGGATGAAGAAGACGCTTTGGCAGAAGCGGAAGAATTTGAAGAAGCAGAAGCCGAGGAAATCATCGAAGAGAAGCCGGAAGCCGAGGAGATTGTTGAACCGGAGGCTGAAGAAATTATCGAAGAGAAGCCGGAAGCTGAGGAGATTATCGAACCAGAAGAGGAAGAAATCATCGAAGAGGAGCCGGAAGCTGAGGAGATTATTGAACCGGAAGCCGAAGAAATCACCGAAGAGAAGCCGGAAGCTGAGGAGATTATCGAACCGGAAGCTGAAGAAATCATCGAAGAGGAGCCAGAAGCCGAGGAGACTGTTGAACCGGAAGTTGAAGAAATCATCGAAGAGGAGCCAGAAACCGAGGGTATATCAGAAGAAGATATTTTGAATTTAGATTCGGCAGAAGAATGGTCAGATGATGAGATGGCAGATGCATTTGAAGAAAATTCAGATAATAAAGCAGAATCAGTGGAAGAAATAGATGAGGCACTGAATGAAGCTGAGTCTGTAAAGGATATCAAGCAGGCAGAGCCTGAGAAAGAGGAAACAATGAGCGTAGAAAGAAAGACAGGAGAGCCAATCTTGCCACCAGACATACAACGTCTGATAGACGAGATTGAGGGTGTAATTCCAAGAGAAGATGAAGAACCAATGTCAGAAAGCAGCACATCTGCTTCCAAAATACAGGAGCGTATGCCAGAAGATAACATGGAACAGGAAATGGACATGTTAAGGGTAGATGACTCAGATGAATATGAAGATGAATATGCGGATGAATTTCCAGTAGAGGAAGAAGAAAGTCTGGAAGCTGTTCAACCACAGGGAGGTTATACTCAGGAATTTGAAAGAATTATGGATGATCGTTTTGCATCGTTTGAAGCAGAAGAAGATTATTCAGACGAGCTTGGAGATCTTTATCCGGATATGGAAGATGATATTTCGGATGAGGTTGACGCAATTGCTCTGGAAGAAGAGGCTTTTGAACAGGAAACAGAAATTGATTTGCCAGAGTATGAGGATGAAGAATATCCGGAAGATGAATACGAAGACGAGTACGAGGATGAAGAGTATCCGGAAGATGAATACGAAGACGAGTACGAGGACGAAGAGTATCCGGAAGATGAATACGAAGACGAGTACGAGGACGAAGAGTATCCGGAAGATGAATACGAAGACGAGTACGAGGACGAAGAGTATCTGGAAGATGAATACGAAGACGAGTACGAGGACGAAGAATATCCGGAAGATGAATATGAAGACGAGTACGAGGATGAAGAGTATCCGGAAGATGAATATGAAGACGAGTACGAGGATGAAGAGTATCCGGAAGATGAATATGAAGACGAGTACGAGGATGAAGAGTATCCGGAAGATGAATATGAAGACGAGTATGAGGATGAAGAGTATCCGGAAGATGAATACGAAGACGAATATGAATACGAGGATGATGAAGAATATGATGCAGCAGCACAATTCGAAGCAGAATTCCGTCCACAGTCATCAAGTGATGAATATGATGATCGATTAATTGAAGATGAAGATGATGATGATGGTGTTAATTTCCTTTCTAAGACAGCACCGCTTAGTAGAAAAGAAACAGCAAAATTAATTGCTACAGGTAAGACAGCACCGCTTCCATTGGATGAGATTTCTAATGCATTATCTATTTCTGATACAGGATTCCTTGTTCATAACAGACATGAGTTACTCTCAGAGGCAGGAAAGAAAAAAACAGAATTAACAGCAGATCAGAAGAGATTATTCTCTTACTTTGTTCCTGTTAGAGGAATGAGTGAGCAGTTAGTAGATGTTTTGGAACAGGATAAAAATTGCACAAATAGACGTGGAACATCAAGAACAGGAAACTTGTTGATCATTGGTAACAAGGGAAATGGTAAAACTGTTCTGGCAGTAGATGTTGTAAAGGCAATTCAGAGACAGAGAAATATTCATCAGGGTAAAGTTGCTATTGTAACCGGAGAATCGTTGAATAAGAAGAAAATAGGAGAGATTTTCCGTAAGTTATATGGCGGGGCCCTCATTATTGAAAAAGCAGGTAAGCTTAATGAAAGGACAGTTGCAAAATTAAATAAAGTTATGGAACAGGATACAGGAGAACTTCTTATTGTATTAGAAGATCAGAGAAAACCACTGGACAGATTGTTATCTTCTAACCGTGAGTTCCGAAAGAAATTTACAAGCCGCCTGGAAGTGCCGATTTTTATTAATGATGAGTTGGTAACATTTGGCCAGACTTATGCACAGGAAAATGGTTACCGTATTGATGAGATGGGGCTGCTTGCTTTATATAGTCGTATTGATGCATTACAAAGAGAAGACCATTTTGTAACAGTTGCTGAAGTGAAAGAAATTATGGATGAGGCAATGGAGCATTCAAAGAAGGCATCTGCAAGAAAACTTGTAAAACGTGTATTTGGAAAAGGCACAGATGAAGCAGATCGAATTCTGTTGACAGAAAAAGATTTCAATATTTAATATAAGTAATATAGAAGATATTGTTTTATCACTGAAAATGTGATGAAGCAATATCTTTTTTTAATATATTAGGAAAGTTCCTTCCTAATATATTAAAAACGCTCCGCTAGGGATGCCAGATATCCTGTAGAAAAGTAATGGCTTTTAGATATATGACAGCAGCTTGTTTGGTTGTAAAATCAAGTATTTTTATAGTAAAAACAATTAAAGAAAATTGCTAAAAAATTTAGAAAAAACAGACTAAAACTCTTGATTCGACACGCTTTTCTCTTTTATTTTTTTACTATATCAAGTATAATAAGATTATATAAAATACGAGTTGCGAGGTGGCTTTATGGCAAACAATATGACAGAGGAAAAGACAGTTCAGCCATACGAAATTGGGGAGTTGGACCAATATTTGTTTGGAAATGGAACTCACTATGAATTATATAAAAAGATGGGTGCACATCTGGTTACAGCAGATGGAGTCAAGGGTGTGTACTTTGCAGTGTGGGCACCACATGCAAAGAGCGTGTCTGTAATTGGAGAGTTTAATGAGTGGGATTTAAATGCTGACATGATGCAGCGTCATGATCCAATGGGAATTTATACAAAATTTGTACCGGGTGCAAAAGAAGGACAGTTGTACAAATTCTGTATTGAGACACAGAATGGGGCAAAAATTGATAAGGCAGATCCGTTTGCAAATTATGCAGAACTCAGACCGGGGAACGCATCTAGAATCACAGATATTTCGAATTTGAAATGGAGTGATTCTTTATGGATGAAGAAACGGGAAAAGTGGGATGAAAAAACAAATCCAATGTCTATTTATGAAGTGCATATGGGCTCTTGGATGAGACATCCGGGGAGAGAAGATGAAGGATTCTATACATATCGTGAATTTGCAGAGAGAGTCACGGAATATGTGAAGAATATGGGATATACACATGTGGAGCTGATGGGAATTTCAGAGTATCCATATGATGGTTCTTGGGGATATCAGGTGACAGGATATTATGCACCGACTTCTCGTTATGGAACGCCGGAAGATTTTGCGTATATGATTGATTATCTGCACAAGAATGATATAGGTGTTATTCTTGACTGGGTACCGGCGCATTTTCCAAAAGATGCACATGGACTGGCTGAGTTTGACGGACAGGCTTTGTTTGAATATGCAGACCCAAGAAAGGGAGAACATCCTGACTGGGGAACAAAGATTTTCGATTATGAAAAACCAGAAGTACAGAACTTCTTGATTGGAAGTGCATTATTCTGGATAGAGCATTTCCATGTAGATGGATTACGTGTAGATGCGGTAGCATCTATGCTGTACTTGGATTATGGAAAAGAATCCGGACAGTGGGTACCGAATAAATTCGGCGGTAATGAGAATCTGGAAGCAATTCAGTTCTTTAAACATCTGAATTCGGTTGTACTTGGCAGAAATCATGGCAGTGTAATGATTGCAGAAGAGTCTACTGCATGGCCGAAGGTGACAGGAGATCCTGAGGAGGATAGTCTTGGATTTAGCTTAAAATGGAATATGGGCTGGATGCATGATTTCACAGAATATATGAAACTGGATCCGTTATTCCGTAAGAATGCACATTATATGATGACATTCTCAATGGAGTATGCTTATAGTGAAGACTATATTCTTGTATTGTCTCATGATGAAGTTGTTCATTTGAAATGCTCTATGTTGAATAAGATGCCGGGAGAAGGATTGGACAAGTTCCGTAACCTGAAAGTGGCTTATGCATTTATGGCAGGGCATCCTGGTAAGAAGCTATTGTTTATGGGACAGGAATTCGCACAGCTTCGTGAGTGGAGTGAGGAACGTGAACTAGACTGGTATCTGTTGGCGGAAGAACCACATCAGCATATTCAGAACTGGGTACAGGATTTGCTTCATTTGTATAGAGAACAGAAAGCTTTGTATGAATTGGATACGCAGCCAAGTGGCTTCCAGTGGATCAATAAAGACGATGTATTCAGAAGCATTTTCAGTTTTGTAAGATATTCAAAGGATAGAAAGAAGAGCTTATTATTCATATGTAACTTTACTCCTGTAGAACGTCCTGATTATCGTGTCGGAGTACCAAAAGGATGTCAGTATAAATTAATCCTGGATAGTGAAGATCAGAGATATGGTGGACAGGACAAGAAAGTAGGTTCTGTAGTCCGTGCAACGAAACAGGAATGTGATGGACAGGATTATTCATTCGCATACCCATTAGCCGGATATGGGGTGGCAGTGTTTGAGTTTGACGGAAGTGTAAGAACAACGAAAAGGACTCATGGAAAGCCAAGAAAGAAAAGAAAATAACAGATAATTTGAAAAACCAGTAAAAGAAGAAGGGTGGAGCAAATGCTCTAACCCTTCTTTTCTTTCATGCGTTTGATGACTTTTAGCCGAGTGAATTCTTCACGTTCTTTTTCTTCCAATGCATTACTGATCGTATAAACAAGATTTGTATACATCGGAATTGTAATATTCTGAAGTGCGTTTGCACGCTTTTGAGTTTTCTTTATATTCGTTGCAAGACGATAAGCTGCATTTTCGACCATGGATAATTTAACAGTCAAATCTTTTACCTTCTGAAATGCCTTTGTGGCAAGGTCGATGGACTCCCTTGTTGTGCTAAATGAATAGGTTGGCATAACATTGGCAGGAGTGTATTTTACATGGGGAATCTCCGTTCCCATAATACTTCGAGTCTGTATTACGATAGAATTCTCAATCGGAACTGTATATGCAAGCTGGGAAACCAGGTTGATTCCATGTTCGATATTTGCACGCTGCAGACATTGGTATGCATAGGTAAAGGTCGAATCAATCTCGTCCTGAATATCGCGGGCTTCATCGATAAGATCCATCAGTTCCCGAATCAGGATGTTTCGTTTTTTGTCCATCAAATCGTAGCCTTGCTGTGCCAATGCCAAAGAATTTTTGGCAAGCATAAGATTTCCTTTTGTGGGAAATGTACGAGGATCCATGAAATCCCTCCTTTCATCTGAAAAATTGATAGTGCATTGATGTTAAAGATGAAAAGTTATTCTTCCTCAGTCGGCATAGGATGATAGTATTTATCCAGAATTTTAGTATCTACACGGTCCAACTCTTCTTTTGGTAATCTGCCAAGCAGTTCCCAACCAAGGTCTAAGGTTTCTTCTATTGTCCGGTTTTCATTTACGCCTTGTCCGATGTAACGGGTTTCAAATTCTTTACCAAATTCCAAATATTTTTTGTCAATCGGAGAAAGCTCATCCTCGCCGATAACAGAGGCAAGGTTACGGGCATCTCCAACTTTTGCATAAGCAGAGAAGAGCTGATTGGCGAGATCTTGATGATCTTCTCTTGTATATCCTTTACCGATACCATCTTTCATCAGACGTGATAGAGATGGAAGAATATTGATTGGCGGATAAATGGACTGTCCGTGCAATTGTCGCTCTAATACAATCTGCCCTTCGGTGATATATCCGGTCAGGTCAGGAATTGGATGTGTGATATCATCATTTGGCATTGTGAGGATCGGAAGCTGGGTAACAGAACCATTTACACCTTTTACGATTCCGGCACGTTCATAAATAGTTGCCAGCTCACTGTACAAATATCCTGGGAATCCTTTACGGCTTGGGATTTCTCCTTTTGACGATGAAACCTCTCGCATTGCTTCTGCGAAAGAAGTCATGTCGGTAAGGATAACGAGGATATGCATATTTTGCTCAAATGCGAGATATTCGGCAACAGTCAATGCAACCTTCGGTGTGATCAGACGCTCCACTACCGGATCATTTGCCATATTCAAAAACATGGCTACGTGGTCGGCAACTCCGCTGTCTTCAAAAGTGCGGCGGAAGAAATCAGCAACATCATGTTTTACACCCATTGCGGCAAATACAATCGCAAACTGTTCGTCAGAGTTTTCTCCCAGAGAAGCCTGTTTTACAATCTGTGCAGCAAGCTGGTCGTGAGGAAGTCCATTTCCTGAGAAAATCGGAAGCTTTTGTCCACGGATTAAAGTTGTTAATCCATCAATCGCAGAAATACCGGTACGGATATAGTTACGTGGATATTCACGTTCTACCGGATTTAAAGGAAGTCCGTTGACATCTTGTTTTAATGAAGAATGGATTGGACCGAGGTCATCGATTGGCTGTCCGATACCATTGAAGGTGCGGCCAAGCATATCCGGGGATAATGCAATCTCCATCGGATGACCGGTCAGTTTGGTATGTGTATTTTTTAAAGACATATTTTCGGAACCTTCAAAAACCTGAATGACGGCTTTGTCTTCATAAAGTTCAATAATACGTCCGATTTTACGTTCTGTTCCATCTACGACAAATTCTACGATTTCATCATAAAAAGCGTCCTGTATGCCCTCCAGTGCAACAAGAGGACCATTGATACTGCTTAAGCCTAAATATTCAATTGACATAGTATAGTTTCCTCCTTATGCATTCTTTTCCAGTACATGTTGATAGAACGCGTCAATATCACGATGATACTGTTTAAACATTTCAAGCCGGTCATTCGGCACATCATATTTGATGGCGATAACGCGGTCAAATATATTTTCTGATTTGAGAACAGACATTGGATGCCCCATAGTTACAAGAGCTCTTGCCTGTTTGTAAAGATACAAAATCGTATCCATCATAAGAAACTGTTTTTCCAGTGAAACGCAGGTATCATCTTTGTGGAATGCATTTTGCTGCAGGAATCCAAGACGGATAACACGTGCGATTTCAAGAATCAGCTTCTGGTCATCAGGAAGTACATCACTACCAATCAGCTTGACAATCTCCAAAAGACTGCTCTCTGAATTTAAAAGTGCCATCAGGCGGTTGCGGTAGTCCACAAATTTAGGAGAAACATGATCCTGATACCAAGGTGATAAATCTCCCAGATATTCGCTGTAGCTTGTCAGCCAGTGGATTGCCGGGAAATGTCTCGCATAAGCAAGACTTTTATCCAGTCCCCAGAAGCAGCGGACAAATCGTTTGGTATTCTGCGTTACCGGTTCAGAGAAATCACCACCCTGAGGTGATACTGCACCAATGATAGTAACAGAACCATCCGTTCCATTTAAGTTATGCATCATACCGGCACGCTCGTAAAAAGCTGACAGACGGGATGCAAGATAAGCGGGGAAACCTTCCTCGGCAGGCATTTCCTCCAGACGTCCGGAAAGTTCTCTAAGCGCTTCAGCCCAACGAGATGTAGAGTCAGCCATAATCGCTACATCATATCCCATATCGCGATAATATTCAGCCAGTGTCAATCCCGTGTAAATAGAAGCTTCACGTGCGGCTACAGGCATGTTGGAAGTGTTGGCAATCAGTGTGGTACGGTCCATCAAAGGGTTACCGCTTCGAGGATCTACCAACTGGCTGAATTCTTCCAGAACCTGCGTCATTTCGTTGCCTCGTTCGCCACAACCGATATAGATGATGATGTCGGCATTAGACCATTTGGCAATCTGATGCTGAGTCATTGTTTTACCGGTACCAAATCCACCAGGGACAGCAGCAGTTCCGCCTTTTGCAATTGGGAACATCGTATCAATGATTCTCTGTCCTGTAATCAGCGGAGTAGAAGCCGGAAAACGATGATGAGTTGGTCTTGCAACTCGGATAGGCCAGCGTTGTGTCATAGTAAGTTCTTTTGTAGTGCCGTCATTTAATTGCAGAGTAATAAGAGTCTCATCAATTGTGTAAGCTCCGTCGGGAACAACATGGACAACGGTTCCTTCCACTTCCGGTGGAACCATGCATTTATGAACGATGGCACGAGTCTCCGGAACCTCTGCGATAATATCTCCGCCACGAAGAAAATCTCCTTCTTTTACGGTGATGTGTGCTTCCCATTTCTTTTCACGGTCCAGAGAATCAACAGTGACACCGCGAGTGATAAAAGCTCCGCCGCTCTTGGCGATTTCTTCAAGAGGACGTTCGATACCATCAAAAATATTATTTAAGATTCCAGGGGCAAGAGTGACTGATACGGCACTTCCGCTGGCAACGACTTCCTCGCCGGGACGTAGACCGCTGGTCTCTTCATACACCTGGACAGTTGTCATATCTTTTGTCAGGGCAATTACTTCTCCGACAAGTTTTTCCTTTCCTACATAAACCATCTCGGACATGCGAAATCCTGTATTTCCCTTCAGATAAATGACGGGACCATTGATTCCGTAGATTGTAGCAGTATTAAGCAATTCCGTCACCTCCTGAGAATAAGAATTTATCATATTCATCTCGTAATTGTGTTTTAAATGAATGATCGATCAAAATATTTCTGTCGCGGATGACACAGCGGACTCCACCAATAAAATCTTCTGTACTGATTGTAAGCTGTGTGCCCGTAGCTTTCTCCAGAGAGGATTTTAAGGATTCATCTGACGGGTTAATATAAATCGTCATAGAAGATCCGTTCGCAAATGTAAGAGCATCCCGGATACAGCGAATCAAGAAATCCGGATAATCTGCTGAATTCATATAATCATGGACAAGCTCCAGAGTCTCTTTAAAAATCTTATCTTTCAGATTCTGCTGGATTTTGCTCTGCTCACGTTTTAAGTCAAGCTGTGCTTTGGCAAGCGATTGATTGATCTGCTGTTTTGCATTGATCGTCTCTGTTTTAATACGGATCTCAGATTGTCTTTGAGCTTCTACTTTGTGATCCTGTAATACTTTTTCAAGAGCATCCCGGTACGAGTCAATAATCTCATTGCCCTGAGCCCGGGCCTCCTCCATGGAGGTCGCCTGTAAATGTGCAATTTTTTCTTCTAAAGTCAAGGTACTACCTCCCTATAATTTTAATCCGATTGCTTCTGTGATATAAGAAGTGATAAAGTCTTTCTTTCGTCCGGTACCATGTCGGTCAGGAATCTCAATCAAAAGAGGCATCTTTCGCTCCAGACGGAATTGATCAATGATGTCTGGAAATTCCTGACCGAATTTTTCTGTCAGGAGGACGATACCAATTGTTTTGTCGAGCAAGACCTTCTCCAATTCTTCACGAAGTTCGTCACGTTCATGGACAACAACACCATCTACGCCGGCAAGACGCATGCCGGTATAGGTGTCGACGTTGTCACTGATTAAATACATTTTCATAAAATACTCCATTCCGGCTGCTGTATTAAATACCTGCAGCCCAAGCGGTGTTTTACAACTTTCCTAAAATCATGAAGGAGATAATCAGTCCATACAGACAAACACCTTCTGCAAGACCTACGAAAATTAAAGATTTACCAAGTACGCTGGAATCTTCACTGATTGCACCAAGAGCAGCACTTGCAGCACTTGCTACGGCGATACCGCCACCGATACAAGAAAGTCCTGTAACAAGAGCGGCTGCAATATATCCAAGTCCTGTTGCAAGTGAACCGGAAGTAGCTGCTGCATCAGCGGCGTGTACAGTTGGTCCGCCAAGCATCATGATCGATGCGATGGCAAAAGCACCAAAGAAGAAAAATGCGTTGACACCGATAGTACGTTTATAACGTTTTTTGTTTTTTTCTCCGATTAAGTAATATCCAAAAGGAATGATGATGCTCAGTACGAGAGCGACGATAAAAATAAGTTTTGTTGCAGTTGTCATAATAAACGCCTCCTATAAAATGATAATTTATTTCTTTGAGTTTGATTCAGTTTTTTGTGTATATGGTGAAAATGCATGTCCGGAACCACTGTAGAATCGACTGAACATTTCATAATATTCCAGACGAAGAACCTGAATTCCGACGATCAATCCCTCCATACCACACACGAACAAGTTACCGAGTACAATGACGATCCAGTTCGGATTACCCTCTTCGACACCGGCAAGCATCAGTACAACTTCCATCATTGCAGCATGACTGACAGCGAAAGCACCGATACGGACAAAGGACAAGGTGTTGGAGAAGTAGCTGAGCAGTGTTTCAAATAATTCAAAAAATCCCTGAATGAGGAACATTGCTTTGCTTTCTTCCATTTTGTTACTTTTCTTTTCAATCTTCTTTGTGAGTGGCTCACGGAATAAGATTAAAAGAAGAGGAATGCCAAACATAATGGCAATAACCCATCCGGCAGGGGTTTTATGCCCTGTCATAAATAAAACGATAACAGCTACAATGGAAGCATAGAATACAAGTCCTGCAACACCATTGATATCAAACCAGGTAGCTTCTACATCGTGGCTACGAGCCGCATTTATAATATGGAGGATCATAGCAAATATAATGACACCCATACCAAAAGCAACAGCGACAATAAATACGGTGTTTAACTTACCGATAAAAGGTAATGTCGTCATATGGTCGATTGGTCTTAACCAAAGCGGCTGAATGATATCTTCAAATCCGAAAATGCTTCCGAATAAAAATCCAAAAATGGTGGAGAAGAAACCGGCACAGGATACAATTCCTGCCAGAGGAATCTTCTTAAAGTGATATAAAAGTCCGCCTCCGATTAAGAGGAGAAGTCCCTGACCAACATCACCGAACATTGCACCAAAGATGAAGGAATAAGTCAATGCAACGAAAATGGTAGGATCCATTTCATTGTGCGCAGGCAAACCATACATCTGTACATACATTTCAAAAGGTTTAAATAATTTTGGATTTTCCAGTTTCGTTGGCGGTTCTCCAAAATATTTATCCCGTTCTTCCTCTACAACAACAAAGACTTTGTCATCATTTTTAATTTCTTCTGTAAATTTTTCGACATCGTCTTCTGCCATCCATCCGCATAAAATGTAATAATCTTCTTTGTTTTCTTCCATGCGGGCTGCCATCTTACGAACATCAAAGTTATTAGAAAGCTCTTGCAGACGTTTTTGTGCAGCAACCAGCTGAGGACCCTGTTTTGTAAGGAAATCGGCAATCTGTTGATTTAGAGCTTCAATCTCTTTTTGTGATTTATCAATCTCACGTGAAAGTGCTCGATATGCCTGTGAAGGCGTTCCTTTGTACTCATCTGTTAAAGTGATTCGTTCAAAATGAAGCGAACGGAAAATAGCATCCGCTTTCGGGGCTTCACCAGGCGATACGAAGTAAGCTCCGTATACGTAAGTATCATCACGATCGCCTTCTACATAAATAGCATCCAGATCATCGGCCAGATATTTCTGCATTTTATGATAATATTCAATAGGAAGTTTTCCAAAACGGTAAGAGATAAACCGATAATTCAGTACCTCCTGAAGGTTGCAGTCCAATGGCTGGAAAGGGGCAATAATCTGTTGTTTCTGCCGGGAAGCTTCAATTGCCTGCTTCTGTTTTTCTTTTTTCTCTTGCAAATGTTCATACTCCTCATTTGCAGTGCGTACAAGTTCAAACATATCGTTCAGAGCAAGTGTTACATCCGGTTTAATTTTGTCAGGATTGTCCAGATAGCCAACAAATTTATTAGCCATACTAAGAGCATCCCGATATGGATTAAGTTCAACAAATGGTCGAAGATTATCAACTGTTTTTAATTCAGACAATGCCGATTCCAATTGAATTTCATATTTGGAAAGATATGTGTCGGTTACGCGGTCGATATCATTTCGAGGACCTGAAATGTTGATAAATTTCATTTTTACAATCATAGAGTTTTACCTCCAATATACGCTAACGTTTCACCAGGAGATAAATGATAACGCACACATTCCATGGCAGTTGTCAGCTTTCTTAATTCTTCTTCTTTTAAGAACAGATATGTGTTAATCGTGGCAATAGAATAAGGATTTCTGCGTCGGTCTACCGTGTAAAGATGGTAAAGACAATCACGATACATCTGTTCAATTGTTAGTGTTTCATTGAAATCATAGTGTCTCCAGTAAGAAGTTTTTTGGAGAATATGATCAAATTCTTCTATAGAAGGTGCTTCAACCAGTTCTTTAATAAGCTCGGTTGAAAGTTTATAATGAATCGGTACTAATAATGCATAAATGTCTACCGGTTTCATTTCATAATATTTCTTTGCTCGATAAATCCATTGAAGATTCAGCAAATCAATCTTTGAACCATAATCTCGAGTGAGAATCTCAAGCTCTTTTTTCTTTAAAACTTTTTTTCGTTTTTTCCAGATTTTTGCAAATGCATATTGATCCAGAGCAAGGTCATAATCAAAAAGAGTAATGTTGGTTTTTTCCTTTAATCGCTTCAATGGTTCGTAATATTCCGTATCTTTCAAATTCTCAATCAATTCATCCGTTGTACGTGACGTAATTAGTTTATCAATAGAAATCTGAGAATATTTATCAAAGAAATTCTTCTTATAATTTAAATCGAAAGGTTCGGAGTAGTGGTTGATAACAATACGGAAGCAATAATTGATCAAGTCTACTTCATAGCGGGAAACATAAAGTTCCAGAAATTTTCGTTGTTCCAGCCCGCAAAAACGATAGATTTTAGAATAATCATAATATAATTGTCCGATTAAAACTTTCTCAATATTACCGCGATGAAGCTGCTCGTCAGACAAATCATTTAATACAAAGCTGTAAGAAGATTTCTCTTTTAAATAAGAAACAATTTCCGGGACGCTGTGAAGCTCGGCAATTTCTTCGAAATTTTTATCATTCAGAAGCCTTGCTTCCATTGCACGAATCTTAGTTACAATACCACTGTATGCCAGTAAATTTCCCATGTTTGTCACCTCGTTTGCATGAAAATATGTTGTTACTTATAGTAAAATGTAAACAATGATGTGAAAACCTGTGATCTACACGGTCGTAATACGTGCTAAGATTTCCTGTGCATATTGCGAATGCCTTTCTTTATAATTCTTCTGCAAGGCAATGGTTGCAGAATTGTTATCACTGCTTTGTCCGTTCAATACATTTTGTGTATCGGTTTCCAGACGATCACGGATCTTCTGAATCTCGGACATGGTACGACTTTCTAATTCAATATCAAAGAGCCGTCGCTTTTCCTGATATTCTTTATCCAAAACTTCCTTTTGTGCCTCAGCATGCTCCACAATGGAAGAAGCGGCCGATTCGATTTCGGATAGTTTTTTTACAATAGAATCCATAAGAAGCCTCCCTTGTTGATTTTTACTTGTGATGTTTTTATCATACACCTTTTTGAAAAAAATACAATAAAAATAGCGGAAAACAAACGATAAAATTATACAAAATCACCAGAAAAACAGAGGGCAAAAAAATATTATCAAAAATTGACCGGTAGGATTGGTTTATGATATGATGAAAAAAATTAAAAATAAAAATGATAAAAATGATGGAAAAATAGCAGGTCAAACGAAGAATGACCTGATGAATGTTAGATAGTAGGAGGAAACAGTATGAGACTTAGAAATATTCCAAGAGCGGAGAGTACAATAGAGGCACATGATGCGGTAATCAATCAGCCGGAGGCAGAACGAGGAAAGTGGGCAAAGGTATTTGGGAATAGTAAACCAATTCATATTGAGATTGGGATGGGAAAAGGTCAATTTCTGCTAAATATGGCACTGGCTCATCCAGATGTAAACTATATTGGAATCGAACGTTATTCAAGCGTACTGCTTAGAGCAGTGGAAAAATTTGACAGAGATGAATACAGAGAACTTGAAAATATCCGTTTTGTTTGTATGGATGCAAAAGAATTGGATAAAGTATTTGCACCGGAAGAAGTGGATAAAATTTATTTAAACTTTTCAGATCCATGGCCAAAGGCAAGACATGCAAAACGAAGACTGACATCGAAAGAATTTTTAAAAAGATATGAGGGTATCCTTGTTCAGCATGGAAAAGTTGAATTTAAGACAGACAACACAGAGCTGTTTAATTTTTCCTTAGAACAGGTAGAAGAGGCAGAAGGCTGGGAGCTGCTTGCACATACCTTTGATCTGCATCACAATGAAGAGATGAATAAAGGCAATATTATGACAGAGTATGAAGCAAAATTTTCAGCGAAAGGTCAGCCAATCAATAAGTTGATTGCAACAAGGAAATAAAAAGGTAGTTGTTACATATAATATAAAAAGCTTACGTTACTGTTCGCAATCTAAAGTGAACAGTAACGGTGTTTGTGGGGATGTGTAAAATGAAGAAACGCAGAACCTGGAAAGTGGCGTTGAGTCAAAAGCTATATTGTAATGTAAAGTGGAATAAAATTGTGGTGTGTGTGAAGGACTCGTTGGACGAAGTAAGCAAGGTCTTGAATTCTATAGGAAGAAAATGTTAAAGCAGCTTGTTTGAAAATGTAATTATTACCTCTGCAAGGTGCAAAAATTAAAAAAATGTTCGAAATATGAAAAAAATATAAAAAAATACTTGCATTTTTTAAAAGCTTTCGATATAATATCTATTGTGTCACAGATGAGACATACAAATTTAATAAAAGATGCGCGATTAGCTCAGTTGGTAGAGCACCTGACTCTTAATCAGGGTGTCCAGGGTTCGAACCCCTGATCGCGCACTCAGGAATCACTGTTTTTGGCGGCTGCGAACGTTGGGGGCGGTGGTTTTTTTCTGTATTCTTCTTTAGTAGAAACGAAACAGTTTGATGAAAGGAAACGTATGAATAACAAAAGAAAACGAATTATAAAAATAACAATCCCATTAATAATTGCATTATTATCTGTTTTTGTATTCGCCCGATTCACAACGTCTACAGAATATCATGCCAAAACAATACAGTCTTTGGATGAAAAGAAGACAACGGTTATGGAATTGACAGCGGCTTCCACGGCAGCTTCAGCGGCAATCACGTTGATTCCGGGAGATACCGGAACTCCGATTGCGGAAAAATTAGCAGATTTGAGTTCATATTTTTTGATTGTATTATGTGCGTTGTTTTTAGAAAAATATTTGTTGACGATAATGGGCTATGCGGCATTTATGATATTAATACCAATTGCCTGTGCATTATATTCGGCGAGTGAGATATTTAAACGGAACATATGGAAGCGGTTTTCCTATAAGTTGATATTGTTTGGACTTGGTATCTATCTGATTGTGCCAGTCAGCGTAAAGGTATCGGATATGATAGAGACAACATATCAGACATCCATCGAGCAAACAATCGATTCGGCAAAACAGACGACAGAAGAAATCAAAGATAGTAGCGACGAAGAGGAAAGTAGTGGTGTGAGTGGATTTATTTCCAAAGTGAAAGATAGAGTATCTACGACAACATCTAAGATTGAGAATGTACTGAATGACTTTATCGAAGCGCTGGCGGTTATGATTGTAACTTCATGTTTGATTCCAATATTGGTAATGATATTCTTGGTGTGGATTATTAAGAGTATGCTGGGAATGGATATGACCGGGTGGAAGCGGATTGAGAGAATATAAGGGACCAGATAGGGACGGAGTTTCATGGTTCTTTTGCTGAGCAAAAGGCCATTAAACTCCGTCCCTGTTTGGTTAGTTATCCAACAACCATTTCCAAATAGGAATTACCTCAATATTGATTCCATCGCAATCAATAACAGCCTCTTCGCTATTAGTAATGAGAATACATTTGGCGTTGGGGATAAAATTATTTAGCTTCACAAAGGCTCTGGTTTCACGTTCTCTTGTATCTATGTTATCCAGAACCTGCATACTGACCTGGATAGCAAGATTGTCTAATGGTACATAAAAGTCAATTTCTACATTATTCTCAAAGAAATAGACATTTTCGGTACCATAACGTCGCATCAGTTCGATTGCAACAAGATTTTCCAGTTGAGCAGATTTGCAGTCTAGCAGCATAAGTCCTAGAAGTCCGGTATCCATAAAGTAATACTTAGGAGAAGTCTCTTTTTCTACAAGTTTGGCGGCATAGTTTTGCAGAGTAAAGAGCAGGTAAGAGTTTGTCATATAATTGACATAGTTTATTACGGTTTGTTTACCGATAGACATTCCACGACTTTTTAATATATTAGTCAGTCGGTTATACGATAAAGGTTTTGTGACAGATTCTGAAATTTTCTTTAAAATCAGCCTTATTGCGAAATCGTTGGTGATTTTATTTCTGGTTATAATATCACCAAGATATACGGTTTGATAGATGCTGTTCAAAAAAGTCCTTTTGTTCTTTATTTCAACTAATTCAGGAAATGCTCCATAAGTTACGTATTCGTTATATTGATTTTGGACATCTGCCCTGTCTTTGGTGCTAATAACATCCAGATAATTCTTTGTCATATTATTTGCAATTAGATATTCAGAGAAAGAATATGGATAAACATTCATAATAACAAAGCGCCCACCTAAAGTAGAAGCTATTTCGTTACTTAGCATTTTACTATTACTGCTAGTAATATTGATTCGATACTTCATATCCGCAATTCTGCGAACGAACTTTTCCCATCCGTCCCTATCTGGCTCCCCTATCTGGTGGATTTACGATAAAGAGGAAAATGTAGTTGATAATATTCTGGTAAAACGTAAAATTTGTTGCGCGCCAGAGGTTGATTTTCCTTAGTGTAATGAATCGATTCTAATAAAAGTGCCGGAGTTTGCTCAGGAACTTTTAGAAAGTCAGTTTCCATATGATTAACATAAATTAATTTAATCGTTGTGTCCATTCGTTCTGTATGTGTAAATAATGTCTTCAATATAACTTCACGAATAGAGTCTTCTTGAGCAGTGTCCAAAAGAAGCAAATCAAAAAAAGTTGCCGGAATCTGTGTGAAGGAATAACTTAAGACAGTTTGATCGGAATGGAATACACAGTTGCATGCTAAAACTAAATCACAGGTTGTGAGTTCTAGTTTATCTCTTGCAATATCCGTTGGAGCACCGTAATTATAAGATAGTATCGTATCTGTTATAGGAAGCTTACATTGGGTTAGAAGCGGATGTTCCAAAAGATTTGTAGGGGAGGATGGAGAATGGGGAGCTATTAAAGTTCCTTTTCCTTGAGATTTAATAATCATACCATCTTCTTGCAAAATAGCAAGAGCTTGCCGAAGAGTATTTCTGCTGACACCATATTTCTGAGATAGAGCAGTTTCTCCAGGGAGATATTCTCCAGGTGGATAAGTTCCGTCCATAATATCCTTATATAGAGAATTGTACACATCTAAATATACGGGAATATTATCGGTATATAGTCGTGTTTGCATTATTCGACCTCCTTTGTTCAATCTTGATGAACAAGTTAATCATATCATGTTTTTTTTGTCTGTGCAATTATAATTCTGATAAGTAGGAAATGAAAAGAGACTGGAAATACAAAATGCACAAGATTGTATGTTAAACCTTGTGAGAAAGTTATAAAAATTAAAAAAGTATGGAGGAAATGTTGACAAACAGATAAAAACAATGCTAATCTTTGGACAAGATGAACATGTTCAACAAGATAAGAGGGGGAGGATACATGATACGTCTTTGCGAAGAAAAAGACAGAGGGCAATTATTAAACTATTTGCAAGAAAATCCGATTTATCATACATTTTTGCTTGCAGATATGGAACAATATGGATTTAATCATTCATTTCAACAGATTTATGTGCAGGAAGAAAATGGAGAATGTCAAGGTGTTTACTTGCGGTATTATCATAATTTGATTCTTGCAGGTGAACCGGACTACATAGATGGCAGGGCGGTTGCACAGTTAGTAAATGGAGAAATTAGAACCATAATGGGAAGAGGGGAACTTGTCAAACAAGTTTTAGATTATTTGGATAGTACATGGAACATGGTAGAAAGTAATTTGTATGTACAGCCTATTCCAGTACAAATTTTGGAAAAACCAATGGCAAATCTGAGAATTGCAAAATTGGATGATGTAGATGCTATTTATCAGTTTTTGATGAGTTTTCCAGAGTTTGTAGCACCATATGGTGAAAAGGCAATGATTGTAAATCGTATTACAAATAATGAAGGAATTCATGTGCTGCTTGAAGAAAATGGGAAAATTATTGCACACGGAAATAGTGCAGCAAAAACAGAAAAATCCTGTATGCTGGGAGGAATTTGTGTAGATCACGCATATAGAGGAAATGGGTATGCACAGAAGGTTTTATCTGTATTAAGTGAATATATACATCAAGAAGGAAAAATGCCTTGCATTTTTGCACCAGCAGATTCAGAATACTCAATTTTCGAAAAGACTGGATTTGAGATTTATGGGACATGGGCGGTTGTAAACCGCATTAAGTAGGAGGGACTCATGGAAACGATAAATAAGAAATTGAAAACAAAGGATATTTTAGGTTATACGATAGGATCTATTGGTGATAGTACATCATACAATTTTATTTTATCATTTTTATCTTTTTTTATGACAACAGTTGCAGGGGTGAGTCCAGCAGTAGCTGGAGCTATTATTTCAATTGCAATTGCATGGGATGCTATTACTGATCCGATTATTGGGTATATTGTAGATAATTCTAGAAGTAGCAAGGGAAAACGTCGCCCTTGGATTTTGCGATCAGTAGTTCCGCTCGGTGCTTCTATGGTACTATTATTTTTAAAAGTGGACTTTCCGGCTGCACAAAAAAACTTGTATTATTTGATTTTAGTCCTTGTTTTCTGGACAGCGTATACAGCATTTAATATTCCATACTATTCTTTTGGATCAGTACTTACAGATGTTGATAGCGAGCGTGTAAAATTGGCAGCTTTTCGTGAAGTACTTGGATATGTTGGAATTTTTTGTGCAAGTTCTGTTCCTACTTTTATTGTTGGGAAAATGGTGGCAAGTGGTTTCTCAGATGCAAATTCATGGTTCACAGTAGGTGTGATCACAGCAGTTATTTCTGTCATTACAATTTCATTAATGTGGTGGATGACTAAAGGTAAAGAGTCAATTGAAGAGGTCGCTGAGACTGAGAAGATGAATATAAAAGGATTTTTCGTACAGATTTGGAGTCTGATGAAAATGAAACCGTATGTGCTTGTAATTCTTTGTGCACTTTTAACTAATGTGTACATGACATTATTTAACTCTAGTCTGATGTATTATGTAACGTACAATATGGGGTTGGCTGAAACACAAGCATCACTGATGTTTACAGCTATGAATATCGTATCAATTGTATTTATTCCATTTGTAACAAAAGGGGTGGAAATTTTTAGTAAAAGTAAGGTGTATGTTGGTTGTGCTATTTTCAGTGGAAGTATTATGATACTTACAATGTTTACTGGTATTCCTAATATTGCAATGGGATGTGTTTATGTAGTACTGGTTGGTGTAGGAACTTGTGCTTATTGGATGTGTATTTTTAACTTTTTATATGACGTTGTAGATTATGATGAATTTCAGCGAGGAAAAAAACGTGACGGAATTATCATGTCCTATTATTCGTTTTTGTTAAAACTTGGTGGTTCTGTTGCTGCAGCGGTACAGGGCATAATGTTGGAACAGAGTGGATTCGATCCAGCTTTAGCTGTGCAGGGAGAAAATGCACTGAATATGATAAAAATAATGTTTACTATTCTTCCAGGGGTATGTTTATTTGGAGCTGGTGTAGTTATGGCAGTGACTCCATTAAAAGATAAGAGAATGAGTGCATTAAGAACAGCCTTAGAGAAGAAACGATTAGGAGAAAGTTATTCAGTAGAAGGCTTTAAAGAATTATTAGATAATCAACAATAGACTGATATAAAATTTAAAATTGAGGAGGAAAACAATGAATTCGAAAGCAGCAATTGTAATGCAAACAGATTTTACAAAAGATATTTCCGTCTGTACTATGCAGGGCGTGTGTATGATGGTGGATCCGACATTACGTGTTTTTGATAATACACATGATATTAAGAGTTTTGATACATATCAGGCTTCTACGTGTTTAAGTTACGTAGTTGATTTCTGGCCAGCAGGCACAGTTTTTGTTTCTGTTGTAGATCCAGGTGTAGGAACAGATCGAAGAGCGTGTGTCGCAAAATTAAAAAATGGTAGTTATGTTATAACTCCGGATAATGGGACTCTTACACATGTGGCAAAATATATCGGTGTAGAAGCTGTTCGTGTAATTAATGAAGAAGCTCATCGGTTAAAAACCACAGCACAGTGTAACATTTTTCATGGAAGAGATGTATTTGCATACTGTGCTGCAAAACTGGCGGCAGGAATTATTACTTATGAAGAAGTTGGGCCAGAGTATCCGATTGAGGAAATTGTTTTACATGAGATTATTCCGTATCAGTGGGAAGGAAATAAATTTTTGGGAATGATTGATACTGCGGATTATCATTTTGGATTAATTTGTAGTAACATTCCGGCAGATGTATTTGAAAAAGCAGGAGTTTCCTATGGAGATTTATTAAATGTTAAAATAAGAAAACAAGGACAAGAAGAGCCGGTATTTTCTGGAAAAGTGCCATTCTGCGATTCGTTTGGTTCAGTAGCCGAAGGGGAACCACTTTTAATGGTTAGTGAGACACTTCAGATACAAATTGCAATTAATTATGAAAATATGTCAGAAAAATATGGAATTCAAGTAGGTCCAAACTGGACAATAGAGATGGAGCTCTGTGAAAAAGGGGGGAAATAGGCATGAAAAAACCAACAATAGTTATGCAATCGGATTTTGGGATTGATTCAGGATTAGTTGCGTGTATGCATGGAATGTGCCGTTTGGTAGATTCAGAATTGGAAACACATGATATTACTCATTTAATTCCAGCTTTTGATATTGAAGCAGCTTCTTATTGTTTGCAATATACAGTTCCGTTTTGGCCAGATGGTACGGTTTTTGTATCGGTAGTAGATCCGGGAGTTGGGACAAGTCGCAAGGCATCTGTTGCAAAATTAAAAAATGGAAGTTATGTTGTGACTCCAGATAATGGAACATTGACTTATCTGAAAAAAAGAATTGGAGTAGAAGAAATACGAGAAATTAATGAGGAAATAAATCGTTATCCATTAACAAAAGATGTGCATACTTTCCATGGAAGAGATTTATTTGCATATTGTGCAGCAAGACTTGCATCAGGAGTGATTTCCTTTGAAGAAGTCGGACCGGCATATCCAGTTGAAGAAATTGTATGTCATGAGTTAAAATGTGCGAAAATTTCAGAAGGTTTGGTGGAGACAGAAATTAAGAGTTATGACCCATTCGGAAGTGCTGAATTAACTGTTGAAAATAAAGAATTTCAAGAAGCTGGATTCCGAATAGGAGACAAAGTAAGAATGGTTCTTTTAGATGGAGAAGAACAGATACTTGATACAGTGATACCATATGAAAAATCTTTTGGATATGTAGAAAAAGGTGAAGATGTTATCTTTAATGATTTAGCTTCATATGTTACTATTGCAGCTAATGAAGCCTACTTTATGAAAAAATATAAGTTGGATCCAGAAAAAACATACCAGGTACGTTTGATAAAAGAATATTAACCCAGATAGGGGAGCCAGACAGGGACGGAGTTTAGTGGCTTTTTGCTATGCAAAAAAGCCACTAAACTCCGTCCCTGTCTGGCTCCCTATCTGGTTCTCTGTCTGCTTACTTATATATTTTTATAAGTAATAATTATAAATAGTATAAAAAATGTTGTTGAAGAATTGTTATAACCATGATATATTAAATTTGTAATAGATAAGAGGTATTACCTTATACCTCGAAGAACGAAAATATATTTTAAAAGGAGTAAAATAATATGAAACAGTCACATGAATACTATTTAGAGCGTTGTATCGAAGTTTCAAAACATTCACGCGAAGCAGGGAACACACCATTTGGAGCATTACTTGTTGATGCGGAAGGAAACATTTTGATGGAACAGGAGAATGTAGAAATTTCAACACACAAAGCAACAGGACATGCGGAGACTCAGTTGATTGAGAGAGCGTCTATGGAATATAGCAAAGAATTTTTATGGAATTGTACATTATATACAACAGCAGAGCCATGTGCAATGTGTGCAGGAGCAATGTACTGGGCAAATATCGGAACTGTTGTATATGCAATGACAGAAAAAGATTTGTTGGCGCTTACAGGTTCAGATGAGCAGAATCCGACGTTTGATCTTCCATGTCGCGAAGTATTTGCCCGTGGACAGAAAGATATTACTGTTATCGGACCTTTCCCAGAGTTGGCACCGAAGGTAGCAGAGGTTCATAAGGATTACTGGAACAACTAAACAGCAAAAATAAAAGACAATAGAATGAAGACGTGAGGGCAGAAGAATGGAAAAAGAAAAGCAGATAGATAAAGAATATTCACTTTCTACCGTACCACAGGAAGAACGTAAAAGTTACGCCAGCTTGACAATTATCTGGATGGGATTTGTATTTGTAGTAACAAGTATGATGGCCGGAGGAGGTTTGGCAGAAGGATTAGACTTCCAACATATTTTGTTAGCTACTTTAATAGGAAATGTTTTCCTTTGCCTGATTGCATGTTTGGTAAGTTATATTGCATGCAAGACGGGATTAACATTTGCACTGATGACAAGATACAGTTTTGGTGAAAAAGGATCACGAATCGCATCCTTCTTTGTACCAATCGTAAACCTTGGCTGGTATACGATACAGGCTGCAACTTATGGACACTTTGTTGCAACAGTTCTTCACTGTGGACAAGTTGGAGAGTACATCTGTATGGCATTAAGTGCAGTAATCATGGGAATTTTCTCATTTAAAGGAATCAAAGCAATTACAATCCTTGGATATGTTGCTATTCCGGCAATCATTTTCCTTTCTCTTGGAACATCACTTAAAGGAATCAATATGGTTGGTCTGGCAGGAGTAATCGGATTCACACCGGAAGGAAGCATTTCACTCGGAAGCGGAATCACAGCAATTATCGGAACATGGATTCTTTCTACAGCAACATGTATTGCAGACATCATGCGTTATGCAAAATCGACAAAAGCTGCAGTAGGAGCAACTTTGACAGGGCTTTTGATTGGTAATGTATTTATGATTTTGTGTGGAGCAATTACAACAATTGCTGTTGGAACCAGTGATTTGACAGAAGTTCTTCTTGCTATGGGACTTGTTATTCCAAGTTTAATTCTGATGACAACAAACATTTTTACAACAAATGCATCAAACCTGTATTCAACATCATTGAACTTGTCAAATGCGTTGAAAACAGACAGAAAGAAGATTATTGTTGTATTGCTTGTTCTTTCTGCATTAGCTACACTGACAAAACCATATCAGATTGGCTTCCTGTTCAGTTTTCTTGATCTGCTCGGAACAGTTGTGCCACCACTTGCAGGAATAATCCTGGTAGATTTTTATTTGCTTCATAAAAAGAACTATCCAATGCTCGAAGAAACAGAGTTTAAGAACTTTAACGTAATGACTTGGATTTCATGGGTTGTTTCTATTGTTTTAGCAAATGTTCTTCCTATTGGATTACCATCTTTGACAGGACTGGTTCTCGGCGGAATTATTTACTTCATTTTAATGAAATTAACAGGCAAAAAAGTATTCAGAAAAATAGGAGAATAAGCCAATGAAAAATATGTTGAAATATAAGATTGCAGCTTTGATCGGAATTATATTAATGGGATGTGGATCTTTTATGACATGTCTTTCTACATCCGCAGGTGTTGTCATGGCAGGAAATGTATTATTGGTGATTAGTATGGTTATCACAATCTATGCATTCAATGTGTGGCAGCCGTAGAGGCAATGTTTAGTGTAATACAGTAGAATAAAAAGATAATCAAAATTGTTACTGTTCAGTTGATGGACAGTAACAATTTTTTGCGATTTAAAATGGCGAGATGCGTTGCGGGTCACAGGTAATGTAAATAGTAACCTATTAGGGGTATAAAAAGCATGATTCAACTGGAAATGCTTGACGATATGTATTAGATGCGAGTATGATTTTAAGTAGGAGAGGAAACGGTATGGCGATAAAAAAAGTAAAGAAATTAGATTTAAAACAGACAGTAAAGGACATGCTGCTGGATCATATTTCGCAGATGGATCTTTCTGTAGAAACAAAGCTTCCAAGAGAAGAAGAGTTGGCACTTATGTTTGGTGTCAGCCGTATTACAATCCGTAGTGTTCTGGATGATCTTGCAAATGAAGGAATAATTACAAGAAAACATGGAAAAGGGACCTTCGTAAATCCTGTATCGGCAGGGATTCAAGTTAGTTTTAACCCAGTTATGCATTTCTCAGATATGATTCGAAACAGTGGATATACACCGTCTGTCAAGATTATTGAATGTCGTACGGAAGCTGCCTCTAAAGAAGTAGCACTGGCATTGAAAATAAAAGAAGGGCAGGATGTGATCGTCTGTGTAAAGGCATTTTTCGCAGATGATAAGTTATGTTCTATTGTGCAGGATTATGTAGATATAGAATTGCTGCCGAATTATGAAGATATGACAACAGAGGATATGGATTCCTTGTTTTATTATATTTATCATAAAACCGGACATACGATTCAATGGGACAAGACAGAGATTCAGGTAATCTACAGTAAGGAAATTCCGGAAATACATCATATTGTAAAAAAATATGGCGGGGATGATAAATCTTATCTTCTGCTCAAGGGTATTAATTATGATGAAAGAGACAGAGAAACATTGTATGCATTGGAGTATGTGGATACGGATTTGATTAAGTTTAATCAGATACGGAAGAAGGTAATTACGTATTCATAGAACGGGGAGCCGATTGGGGACGGAGTTTAGTGGCTTTTTTGCGAGCAAAAAAGCCACTAAACTCCGTCCCCAATCGGCTCCCCTATCCGGCTCAAAAAAAGAAACATTTTTTGAATTTCGTGAAAAAATAAGGCTAAACAATTTTAAAATTCGTTAAATATATAGATAAAACAATTTTGAAATTCGTTAAAAATATAGATAAAACATTTTCAAATTTCGTGAAAAAGGTATAAATTAGAGAAGGATATGTTATAATAGTCTTAGTGAAATGGAAAAGAGGAATGCAGAATGGTTTTTAAAAGAAAGGTTTACGATAAACTGGCAGAATGGAAAGCTTTATCATCAGGTAAATCAGCCATATTACTTGAAGGTGCAAGACGTATAGGGAAAAGTACAATTGTTGAAGAATTTGCAAAGAATGAATATGATGATTACATGATTTTAGACTTTGCAAGAGAAAACAAAGATATAAAAAATAATTTCATTGAAAATATGAATGATTTGGATACATTTTTTCGAAATCTGTTTCTTTTAAAAGGGAGAAGTTTAAAAGGAAGAACATGTGCGCTGATTTTTGATGAAGTACAATTGTTTCCACAGGCGCGACAGGCAATAAAATATTTGGTTGCTGACGGTCGGTACGAATATATTGAAACAGGTTCTTTGATATCAATTCGAAAAAATGTAAAAGATATATTAATTCCTTCAGAAGAGTATCGGATAAAGATGTATCCAATGGATTTCGAAGAGTATTTATGGGCAATAGGTGATGAAGTTACGATTCCGATGATAAAGGATGCTTTTCAGAAAAGAAAAGCACTTGGAGATGCGATACACCGAAAGATTATGAAAAATTTTCGTACTTATATGGTTGTTGGTGGGATGCCGCAGGCGATAGATGCATATGTTGCAGGAAAAAGTTATGAACAGATCGATTTTGTGAAACGGAATATTTTGAGTCTTTATGAAGAGGATTTGGCAAAATACGATACGGAAAATCGAGAAAAAGCATCCATTGTTTATCGAACAATTCCAGAGCAACTCGAGAATAAAAACTCACATTTTAAATTATCGAAGGTTGATAAAAATGCTCGTTATAAGAATTATGTAGATGCCGTCAGTTTTATTTCAGAAGCAATGATAGGAAATGAATGTATTAACGTTACAAAGCCGGAAATTGCATTAGAATTATTTGCAGATCGAAGTAATTTTAAATTATATATGGGCGACACGGGGCTATTAGTCACGCAGATTATGAAAAATCGTGACAGCACGGATGAAGACTTATATAAAGCCTTGATTATAGATAATCTAGGGATTAATCAAGGTATGATAATGGAAAATATTGTTGCACAAATGTTAAGAGCTGCCGGACATGAATTGTATTTCCATGAGTATCTTTATACTCCAGAAGGAGCATCAAAAGAAAAGAAATATGAGATAGATTTTATGATTGTGAAAAAGAAAAAAATATGTCCGATTGAAGTGAAATCATCAAGCTATATGTCACATAAATCGTTTGATTATCTGATTCGGAAATATCAATTAAAATCGGAAGATAGATATATAATATACACAAAAGATTTAAGATACCAGGATGGCATTATGTATATTCCAATATATATGACAATGTTACTGTAATAGGGAAGCCGGATAGGGACGGAGTTTGATGGCTTTTTTGCGAGCAAAAAAGCCATCAAACTCTCCGTCCCTAATCGGCTCATCTCGCAAAAAAGCCACTAAACTCCGTCCCCAATCGGCTCTAGTACGTTAAAGCGAGAAATTCAATTGTAGACTCTTTAGAAAATCTTTCGAATTTCTGCATGCTGTTTTTTAAGATTACATTTTATGCTATTTACAACATAAAAAGAAAAGCAAAAAGGAGGTGCCGGATATGGTATACTTGGAAAGGCAGCGAAAGTATGGGAAAGTGAGAGGTAGTATATAAGAGTATGGAAATGAATCATGTGCTGATCGTTGAAGACGATAAGGAAATCCGAGAGGGTGTTGAAATATATTTGAAAAGCCAGGGATATGTAGTGTTCCAGGCAGCAGACGGAGTTGAGGGACTGGAAGTAATTGAGAAGGAAGAAATCCATCTGGCAATTGTGGATGTGATGATGCCAAGAATGGACGGAATCCAGATGACGGTAAAGCTTCGGGAAAAATACGATTTTCCGGTAATTTTTTTGTCTGCAAAATCAGAAGAAGTCGATAAAATCATGGGGCTTAATATGGGAGCTGATGATTATGTGACAAAACCATTTACTCCATTGGAACTGCTTGCAAGAGTAAATTCACAGCTTCGCAGATACCGAAGATTTATGGAAAAATTAGGCGATAAAGAAAAGACGCAGAACATTCACGTTATCGGAGGGCTTGAATTAGATGAAGACCGCGTGGAAGTCCGTGTGGACGGGGAACTTGTAAAAGTGACTCCGATGGAATATAAAATTTTATTATTGTTAATGAAAAATCCTGGAAGGGTGTTTTCAGCGGACGAGATTTATGAACGTGTGTGGAATGAACGTGCAGTCAACACAGATACGATCATGGTGCATGTGCGAAATATTCGTGAAAAGATTGAGATTAACCCGAAGGAACCAAAATATTTGAAGGTGGTGTGGGGAGTTGGATACAAAATTGAAAAACAGGCATAAATTAGCTATATTTTTTATCATGATTACAATATTGATCCCGTCATTGGCAATGATGACCGGGTATTTTAGCTGGTATCAAATGAGAACTGAGACGAAGACAAAAGCATTTAAAAATGCAGAGAAATCGTCAGATTTTCTGGGACATTTTCTGGAGAGTACATATCTGCTCTATAATACAGAAAGTGGAAGAAAGTACGCAGATGATGTTGAAAAATCTCTGTATGATTCCTACAATGCAGAAATGTCAAAGTATTCACATTTTAATTCTTATCTGGACTATCGGGTGCTTGATGAAAATGGCGGTGATATTGAAAAAAGTACGGTCAGTTCAGGGAAGAATCTGACAGAAAGCAATCTAAAAAATTATGCCCTTGGAATGATTATTTCCTATGATGCAAATGGGAAACCGAGTGTCAACATTAAGCAAAGCGATTATGCAAAAGAACAGACAGTAACCATGCGAAAGCTTATCGGGAATTATTTCCAGGACAGCTGGATGTCTTATTGTGAAGTGACGATTTATCCTGATACGGATGAGGGTTATAAGGATGTATCCTTGCAGACACCGAAGAATCGAACATACTTGTTTGCAATGTCAACGGAGAATCTGAAGGAGTATATCAATGATTATAAAATCGCAAATCCGGATTCGTATTACGCACCAGATGAAATGAATGATACAATTTTGTTGTGGATGCTGGTTGTAGCGGCTGCAGCATGGCTATATCCTTGCTTTAAGACTTTTCAGACCGGAAATGAAAAAATCTTCCATGCTCCGTTGGAGGTGACTGTGATCGCAGCTCTTGTGCTGATTGAAGTCTTGATGAATCAAAGCGGAGCATTGTTAAGCCGAACGAAAGGGTATCCAGATTTCTTAGACTGGATGGTGTGGCTTGGAACGTTTACAGCCGCATATTGGATCGCGGCGAGCCTTAGAAGAGTCATACCGCTGGGAATAAAAGGATACTTGAAACAGCAGACCATGGTCGGACGCCACTGGGAGAAAATCAAAACGATAGGGAGTAACGGAGAAGATACTGCAAAATCCCTTGGGAAAAAATTTAAAGCATTTGTTGCAAAAGTATGGAAATCACTGCAGGAAGTAGATCTGACGGATAAGAGCAACAAGATTTTACTCAGAATTGTTATTTGCAACTTTGCCGTATTATTTTTAGTAAGTCTTTTCTGGGACTATCGCATACAGGCACTTGTCATATATTCCGTTATATTATTCTTCATTTTGCGGAAATATTATAAAGATATAAAGCGAAAATACGCCAGACTTTTAGAAGCAACCGGAGAATTGGCAAAAGGCAACATGAATGTGGAAATCAAGGAAGATCTTGGCATGTTCAATCCATTTAAACCAGAGATTGAAAAGATTCGGGAAGGTTACAAAAAAGCAGTTGAAGAGGAAATAAAAAGCCAGCGTATGAAGACCGAACTCATTACAAATGTATCCCACGATTTGAAAACACCACTGACAGCAATCATTACCTATGTTAATCTTTTGAAAGAAGAAAAAGACGAAGAGAAAAAGAAAGAGTATGTCGATGTGCTGGAACGAAAATCCATGCGTCTGAAGGTATTGATTGAAGATTTGTTCGATATTAGTAAGGCAAGCAGCAAAAATGTAACATTGAATCTGACGGACGTTGATGTTGTGAACCTGTTTAAACAGGTGAAACTGGAACTGGATGAAAAGATTGAAAAAACAGATCTGGAATTTAAATGCAATTATCCGGAAGAAAAGATGACGGCTGTTTTGGATGGACAAAAGACATACCGGATCTTTGAAAACCTGATCGTGAACGCCACAAAATATGCAATGCCGCATACAAGGGTATTTGTGGATATTTTCAGAGAAGAAAATGAAATCGTAGTACAGATGAAAAATGTTTCGAAAGATGAGTTGACATTCAATCCACAGGAGATTACCGAGCGTTTTGTACGCGGTGATGAATCAAGAAATTCCGAGGGCTCCGGTCTGGGACTTGCGATTGTAAGAAGCTTTACAGAATTGCAAGGTGGACACTTCCATGTTGAGACAGAGGCAGATCTGTTTAAGGCAGAGATACGGTGGCCGTGGAAAAAATAGGATGATTTAAATACAAGGAAAATGAGCCGATCCGTTTGTGGGGGCGACTATTTCTGATACTTACTTTCCGGTGACACCTCTACATGAGGGCATTCGATTTTTTCTTTAATCGGAGCAGCAGGTGCAGCCCAACGGATTGCATTTTTGATAATCTGTAGAACATGTGGGTTATGATAAGTAGGATTTGTCTCGTGCCCAGGCTGGAAATAGAACACTTTACCATAACCTCTTGTCCATGTACAGCCAGAACGGAAGACTTCTCCTCCACGGAACCAGCCAGTGAAGATAACATCATCCGGTTTTGGAATATCAAAGTATTCTCCGTACATTTCTTCCACATCTAATTCGAAACTTGCAGGTATACCCTGTGCAATCGGATGAGTCGGTGAGGTTGTGAAAATGCGTTCAAAATCACCCTCACGCCACTGTAAAGTGCAGCTTGTACCAAGCAGGAAACGAAGTGGCTTACAAAGGTGGGCAGAATGCAGGGCGATAAATCCCATTCCGCGAAGCACACGCTCCTGAATCTTATGGGCGAGTTCATCCGGTACTGCATCATGTCCGACATGAGCCCACCAGATTAAAACATCGGTTTTTTTCAGAAGTTCATCAGGCATCCCGAATTCCGGCATATCCAGAGTGACAAGTGTCACAGATACATCGTCCATCTGTGAAATATAATCTTTTAATGTTCCACCAAGGCCGAGAGGATAAGCTTCTTTGATTGCCTTGGAACCTTTTGCGTGATATTGTTCTACTTCTGCACGTTTATCTTCCGGAATCTGAACAAAACGATAATCCGGAGTCGTCATCTCCTGAAGCTTTTCATACCAAATTGTAACGTTTATCATGGAATAATAACCTCACTTTCTAAAAACTAATCTTATTATAACAGATTTATAGATAAATTCACGTATAAATCTGTTATAAAAATGTAAATGGGTTGCCTGAAAACTCAGAATATGATATTGTTTTTCTGGCTGAAATAACAAATGCTAAGCTCAAAAATACTTTGCTAAGTGTTTAAAGTAGGGAGTGAATCCGTTGGAAAATACAAAGAAAAAATATAGAAAAAAAACAAACAAAAAAGAACAGGCAAAAGAAACTCTTGTTGTAAGAGATATTTTAAAGGAAGAAACAGTTGCCTTTCTGGATACAGAATTTCTTACGTCTCAGCGTAAAGGTGGTGCACCATCAAAACTAGTATCAATAGGATTTGTAATCTGCCGCAAGGATTTTAAAGAAGTGGACAGATTTCATTCGTATATCTATATGGATGATGAATTGCATAATCGTTTCCGAGAAGTGACAGGAATTACGGAAGAAGATTTGCTAAATGCACCAGAATATGAAATGGTGATGGAAGAAGCTGCACAGCGTATGGCCATCTGGAATGTAACGAGAATTTTTGTCTGGGGGCCGGATCAGACGGTTATTCAGAGAGACCTTCAGGCATATCGGGGGGATATTTCTAAACGAGCAAGAAAATCGGTCAATCGAATGATACGTATGATCAAGGATATCGAAGGCATTTATTCCAAAAAGTTAAAAATACACAATATAGGAATCGCTAATTTGAAATTACTCTGTGGACTTGGTTCGGAAGTGAGTCATGATGCATTAGATGATTCAATTGATTTGAAAGAAGTAGTACAATATCTTGATACAAAGGGATGTCCGGATTATATGGTACAGGCAATGAAAACGTACTTATCGGACAAGGAATTGTATTGCCGTTATCGCAGATTTCATGAGAAATGGGATGAAGTACCTGAAAATCTGCTTGAAAAAAGTAAGGAATTGCTGTTGGAGTTAGAGAAGATCAATTCGATGGAAGCGAAAGCACTGCGAGATGATATTCATGTAATATGTACAGGGAAAGATACTATATTTCCTACACCGGAAGAATATCTGGAACAAGAGTTGTTATAAAATATTATACTTGCGAATAACATAGTATTGTGGTAGAGTAATGAGCAGACGGACGAGGGCGTTTGAAGTATGGAGATACTTTGAACGCTCTTTTTTTGTTTGTTGTATAGAAAAAGAAAGAGGAGGATGAAACATGAACACGGGAGATACAGCATTTATGATGATTTGCACAGCATTTGTGTTTTTTATGACACCCGGACTGGCGTTTTTTTATGGAGGACTTGTCAGACGAAAAAATGTCGTTAATACAATGATGGCATGTGTGGCAATTATGGGATTGTCAGTAGTTATGTGGACATTATTCGGATATTCATTATCATTTGGTGGAAATCATGGAGGAATTATCGGAGATTTCCGCTGGTTTGGGCTAAATGGAGTTGGAATGGAGCCAGGACCATACGCAGATACGATACCGCATTTGGTATTCTGTGCATTTCAAATGATGTTTGCGATGATCACACCTGCTCTGATTACAGGCTCTCTTGTAGGAAGAATGAGATTTAAGGCATTGTTCTTATTTGTAGCATTGTGGTCAGTTGTAGTATACTATCCATTGGCACACATGGTATGGGGAGAAGGCGGATTACTGGCAGCAATCGGTTCTGTAGATTTTGCAGGCGGCGATGTAGTACATATCAGTTCTGGTATTACGGCACTGACATTGGCAATTATTCTTGGACGCCGTAGAGGCTACGAAGTGATGACATATCGAATCCACAATATTCCGTTTGTTGTATTAGGTGCAACAATTCTCTGGTTTGGCTGGTTCGGATTCAATGCAGGAAGTGCACTTGAAGCAAATGGTTTGGCAGCACATGCATTTATGACATCCGCAATTTCAGCTGCAGCGGCATTGCTTTCATGGATGCTCTTAGATGTATTACATAATGGAAAATCAACGTTGGTTGGTGCAGCAACAGGTCTTGTTGTTGGTTTGGTGGCAATCACACCAGGTGCAGGATTTGTTCCAATCTGGTCCTCCTTTATCATAGGAGCATTGGTAAGTCCAATCTGTTACTATGGAGTTGCATTAATAAAGAAAAAACTGAAAATAGATGATGCGTTGGATGCTTTTGGCTGTCATGGAATAGGAGGAATCTGGGGCGGAATCGCAACAGGTATTTTCGCACAGAGCTCAATCAATGACGTTGCCCGCTGGGATGGATTAGTATTCGGAGACTATCATCTGTTTGTAGCACAAATCGTAGGAATCATCATTACAATGATAATTGCTGTTGTAGGAACATTGATTTGCGTAGCTATAGTAAAAATATTTACGCCTCTTCGCGTGGATGTAAAAGATGAGCAGGTAGGTCTGGATATTTCACAACATGGAGAAAGTGCATACCCAAGCTTCAATGGATTGGATCAGTAAAATAGTTATTTAGGAGGTCACTCAAAATGATGATTAAAATAGATGCAATTGTGAGAGAAGAAAAGTTTGAAGATGTCAAACAGGCATTGCAGGATATAGAAGTGAATGGAATAACAGTGTCGCAGGTAATGGGGTGTGGTGCTCAACGTGGATACACAGAGATTGTACGTGGTATGGAAATTGGGATTCAAATGAGACCAAAAATAAAATTTGAAATTGTTGTTTCTTCTGAAGAGTGGGAGAAGAAAACGATTGATGCGATACAGAAAGCGGCATATACAGGAGAAATGGGAGATGGAAAGATATTCAGTTATGAAATTCGTTCGGCATTAAAAATCCGTACAAAAGAGACTGGATATGATGCCATTCAAGTGACAGAATAAAGGAAAAGTCAGCTTTGCATTACAATAATAATGAAGATATTGAAAAAAGATAAAAAAAAATAAAAAAAAGCTTGCATTTTTCAAAATGCTATGATAATATAAATTTCGGCTGTTACAGACGGCACAGCCGAAATGAATAAGGCTCCATGGTCAAGCGGTTAAGACATCGCCCTTTCACGGCGGTAACACGGGTTCGATTCCCGTTGGAGTCATTTAAAGTGCTTTATGCACTTTTTACATATAGAATAAGGCGCAGTAGCCAAGTGGTAAGGCGTGGGTCTGCAACACCCTGATTCATCGGTTCAAATCCGATCTGTGCCTCTTACAAAAAGCTCGAAAACACGTAGTTTTCGAGTTTTTTTGTTCTGTATTCATACAAATGATTATCAAAGAAAAATGTTGTAATCCGATTATTGATATGGCATAATAAAAATGGCAATGTTAAAAATATGCCAAAAAAAAGTAAATAATAAGTAAAAAAATAGTACAGAAGATGTCGTCCCCGGACATTAAAAGGGGACATCAAAGGAGAAAGTTATGGCAATCGTTTCAATGATTTTATCTTTATTGAGTGGAGTGGCGCTGTTTTTGTTTGGAATGTCACTTATGGGAGATGGACTAAAGTCTGTCGCAGGTAATAAGCTGGAAGCATTTCTTTACAAGATGACGAATACTCCGCTGAAGGGAGTCGCACTTGGTACCGGAGTAACCAGTGTTATTCAATCTTCCTCTGCAACTACGGTTATGGTAATCGGTTTTGTAAACTCCGGTATGATGAAGCTAAAACAGGCTATCGGTATCATCATGGGAGCTAATATTGGAACCAGTATTACAGGATGGATTTTATGTCTCTCCTATATTCAAGGTTCCAACGGAGTGGCAAGTCTTTTATCTACAGCAACAATTTCTGCAGTAGTGGCAGTAATTGGTATTATCCTGCGTATGTTCGGTAAAAGAACAGTGCATAAGAATCTTGGTAATATCATGTTGGGATTTTCAATCTTGATGACAGGTATGCAGACCATGAGTGGGGCTGTGGCACCATTGAAAGAAAGTCCGGTATTCGTAGATATGCTTACAATGTTCTCGAATCCATTGGCAGGTATTTTAGTAGGTATCTTATTTACAGCAGTATTGCAGAGTGCATCCGCAACAGTCGGTGTACTGCAGGCATTATCAGTAACAGGATTATTAACATTTGCAAGTGCATTTCCGATTGTTCTTGGAATTGGTGTAGGTGCTGCCTGTCCAGTTTTAATTTCAGCTATTGGAGCTAATAAGAACGGTAAAAGAACAGCACTTGTATATTTGATGAATGATTTATTCGGTTTGGTTGTATGGTCAGTTATTTTCTATACAGTGAATGCATTTGTTCATTTTACATTTATGGACATGATTATGTCACCAGTAAGCATAGCGTTGTTAAACACAGTATTCCGTGTAGCAACTGTATGTGTGCTCTTCCCATTTATTCCGAAGCTTGAGCAGTTAGTCTGCTATCTTGTAAAAGACAGTGCGGAAGAATTGGAAGACGAAGCGGATTTTGATCTGTTGGAAGAACGTTTGATCAATTATCCGGCATTAGCTATCGGACAGTGTCACAGAGCTATGAATGGAATGGCAAAGAAGCTTCGTAAGAATGTAAACAGAGCGATGAACCTGATCAATAATTATCAGCAGGATAAGTTTGATAAGGTACAGCGCAAAGAAGATTTGATAGATAAATACGAAAGCCGACTTGGTGAGTATCTTATTAAACTGACAAAACACGAGATGAATACACTGCAGACTACACAGGTATCCTTGTATCTGCATACAATCAATGACTTTGAACGAATTGGAGATCATGCATCTTATATCGCACATTTATCGAATGAGATGCACGATAATCATATTCAATTTTCACAGTCGGCATGGGATGAATTAAATGTGGTAATGGAAGCTGTCCGTGAAGAAATCAATATAACATGTAATGCATTTATGAATGACGATAAAGAGGCCGCTGAACGTGTGGCACCATTGGGTATGCTTATTACAAAAATGTGTGACGAGTTGAAACTGCACCATGTAGCACGTCTTAGTGATGGAATTTGTGGTCTGGAAGAGGGAACGGTATTCAATGATATTTTGAATAGTTTTAACCGTATTGCAGCACACTGTGCCAGTGCAATGGTAGCGTTGATGAAGAGTGGAGAGGTAGATTCAGATCCACATATCCATGACTCTAAGATTTATCCATCGAATAGTCCGCGATATCTTGAGTATCTGAAAGAGTATTGCGAAAAATATGATATGAAAAATGAAGATCATGTGTTAAGCATGGAGCCTGAAGAAATTGAATAAGTTAGAGTGAAGAAAAGAAACTTGTAGAAATTGTATGATTTTGCAGGTTTCTTTTTTTGAATTAAAATAATTATCGTGCTTTTGAAAAATATCTGATATAATATATTGTATAGATACATCATATGACATATTTAGAGTCTCGTTAATAAAAAAAGAGAGGGCTATCGTAAATGATAAAATTAAATAGTGCGATACCACTGTATCAACAAGTGGCAGAAGATTTGAAAAATAGAATAGAACAAGGTGAGTTTTGTTCGGGACAATCTATTCCAAGTGAAGCAAAATTGTGTGAACAATACGAAGTTAGCAGAATTACAATTAGAAATGCAATTGCAGAACTGGTTGAACAAGAAATTTTAGTGAAATATCAAGGTAAGGGTGTGTTTGTACGTACACCTAAAATTTCCTCGAGTTTGACAACATTCAAAGGCTTTACATATTTTTGTCAAGAAAATCATATAAAAACTTATACAAAGATTCTTGAAAATAAAGTGATTTCAGCTAACGCGGTGATGGCAAAAAAATTAGAACTAAAAGATGGGGAAAAGCTTGTATATTTGAAGCGCCTACGACACGTAAATGATAGACCTGTTATGATAGAACATGTATATTTGCCATATTCGAAATATGGATTTCTTTCAAAAATAGATATGGAAAATTGTTCGCTTTATGAGAAAATAACAGAGAAAACAGGATTACAGATAGAAGATAATTGTTATACTTCGATTATGCTTGAAACTAATATAACAACAGAAGAAGAGATTGTTTTGATGGGACTTTCAGAACCAGATGCAGTATTTGTATTAACAGAAACGGTTTATATGAATACAGGAAATCCGCTACATATTACAAAACAGGTACTTTTGGGGGATTATTTTAAATTTTTTATGTCAAATAAAGTAAATCAGTTATCGATGAATTGGAAAAAAATGTAACGGTAGTTACCTATAATAATTTCGGAGAGAAGAGTATATTGTATGGATTTTTAGAAGATATTATAGACATTGAATAATAAATGTTATATAATGTATTATTATGTAACATAATGCATTGTGATGAATAGGGAGAAGCAATATGGAAAAAAATAACAATATAAATCCAGACAGTATGATTCCGATGTATAAGCAAATAGTGAATCTATTAAATGAAAAAATTGAAAAAGGTGAATTAAAACCTGGAGATAAACTTCCATCAGAAGCTGAACTAATGGAGGCATATTCTGTAAGTAGAATAACCATTCGTTCAGCAATCAGCGAGTTAGAAGAAGATGGTCTCGTAATCAGATCTCGAGGAAAAGGGACCTTTATTGCATCTAAGAAAGCTATGTATTCGGCAGATGATACGGTTGGATTTACACATTCATGTCAGCAGGAGGGAAAACAAGCTACTACAAAAGTGGTGGATGTGTCATGGATATATCCGACGATGTCAGACACACAATATCTAGATATAGAAGAGGATACAACGATTTTATGCACAAAGCGTTTACGCTTTGTAGATGATGTTCCTACAATGATTGAAACCAACCATTATGGAAAAGGATTCTCGTTTTTGGAAGGAGAAGATTTAAACCAGTCGTTGTATGATATTTTACAAAAACATAAAATTACACTTGGAAAAAGCATCCGTACATTAGAAGTTGTATATGCAAATGCTCAGGAAGCAAGTTTATTGAATATAAAAAAGGGAGAAGCATTGTTACTTTTTACAGATAAGCATCAAGATGAAAAAGGAAAACCATTGTTTGTATCAAAACAAGTGTATTGTACAGAACGATTAAAATTCTATCTTTAAAATAAAAATCAGAAAATAAAAAATAGTGCTTTTGCATAAAAAAATGCAGAAGTACTATTTTTTTGTTGACAGAAACGTCAGACAGTAGTAAACTTATTGTAACGAGATGTTATATGATGTTATATCACAAGAATAGGAGGAGTGATAATGAACAAAATATTGCTTGCTAGTCATGGGCCCTTGGCAAACGGAATGAAAAAGACAGCGGAATTTTTAATGGGGCAAAATGAAAATGTAGAAACTCTATGTGCATATGTAGATGAAAAATCTAAAGATCTTCCGGAAATGATAGAAAAGTGGATGAATGAAAGAAATCCAGAAGACCAGTGGGTTGTTATCACAGATATATTTGGAGGGAGCATCAATAATGAATTTATGATAAGAGCACAAGAGGGGGGATATTGGCTAATAGCAGGAATGAATCTCCCATTAGTTCTTAGTTTGTGGTATGAAACGGAAAATTTGACAGAGAAACAACTGGAAACTAATATTTCAGAAGCAAGTGAAGGTATTGTTTTATGTAATAAGTTATTGTCTAAGGATAAAATAGAGGAAGACGATGAATTTTAAAACCAATTAAAACGAGATACGGAGGATGTAAAATGATTAAATTATTAAGAGTAGATCACAGATTATTACATGGTCAGGTCGCTATGGCGTGGACACAATCGTTAGATTCAGATTGCATTTTAATTGCAAATGATGCGGTTGTGAATGATAACATTCGGAAAACAACAATGAAACTGGCTAAGCCAAATGGGGTGAAGCTCGTTATGAAAAATATTGAAGATTCCATCACTGCATTAAATGCAGGTGTTACAGATAAATATAAATTATTTATCGTTGTAGAGAGTATTGAGGATGCATATCGATTGGCCAAAGGACATGCGGGAATACGCTCTATCAATCTTGGCGGTTGTAAGCCAAGGGAGGACATTGTTAAGACACTTTATAAGACAATTCCAGTTACTGCCCGGGATGAGGAAATGTTAAAAGAGTTGTTAAATGATGGGATTGAAATTGAAATCAGGCAGGTGCCTGGTGAACAGAAAGTAAAAGTATCAGAGAACATGTGAGGAGGAAAATTATGTTAATTCAGGCAATTCTAATAGGGTTGATTGCCATGTTTGTTACTTTTGAGTGGATGTTTGGAACAAACTTAGGATCACGTCCAATCATTACAGGAATGCTTGTTGGATTGGTTATGGGTGATTTGAAAACGGGAATCATTCTTGGTGCAACCCTTGAAATGGTATTTATTGGTTCTATTACACTTGGAGCAGCAGTTCCACCAGACGTAATCACAGGTGGTATTCTGGGTGCTGCATTTGCAATTTCAACGGGAAAAGGTGCAGATGTAGCACTGGCTCTGGCATTCCCAATTGCAACGTTATATTTGGTTGTTGACAATGTACTTACACTTGGAATACTTCCATTCTTTTTACATAAAGCGGATAACTATATAGAAAAAGGCGATTTTAAAGGAATGGAGCGAATGCATATACTAGGTGGATTTGTGGTGAAAAGTTTACCAAGAGGAATTATATGTGCAGTAGCATTTTATCTTGGAACACCAGTTATGAACCGAGTTCTTGAAGCGATTCCTGAGTTTGTTCAGAATGGACTTGTGGCAGCAGCAGGATTTATTCCGGCACTTGGAATTGCTCTGCTTGCACAGATGATTTTGTCTAAGAAAACAATGGTATATTTTATTCTTGGATTTGCATTAGCTGCTTACCTTAAGATTCCAATGCTTGGAATTGCAATGATGGCAGGATGTTTAGCAGTTATCCTTGTGCAGATGCAGGGAACACAGAAAGTAGCAGTACAGGAGGTGGAAGATGATGACTTCTAATACAGCAGAACAGAAGAATGTAATTGGAAAGAAGGAATTAAGATCAATCTTTTTACGTTCATTATCTTTGGAATACTCATGGAATTATGAGAGACAACAGAATATGGGATATTGTTTTGCAATGCTTCCTGCGATTAAAAAGATTTATCAGAAAAAAGAAGATCAGATAGCAGCAGCAAAACGCCACATGGAATTTTTTAATACAACACCATACATTTCAACGGCAGTGTTTGGAATTTCAACAGCAATGGAAGAGAGCAACGCTAGAAATGAAGATTTCGATACATCATCTATTAACAATGTAAAGGTTGCATTGATGGGACCATTAGCAGGTATTGGAGATTCTATGTTCTGGGGAACACTTCGAGTAATTGCAACAGGAATAGGTACATCCCTTGCTATGCAAGGTAGTATCCTAGGACCACTTTTATTTTGGCTTATATTCAACGTGCCGGCATTTGCAGTTCGATATATTTGCTTAAAATTCGGATATAAATTTGGAACAAGTTTTCTGAATAAAATTGAAGAATCAGGTATGATGCCTAAATTGACATTTGGTGCAGCGGTACTTGGACTTATGGTAATTGGTGCAATGATACCGAGTATGATAACGGTTAATATTGCTGGAGCTATCGGAAGTGGCGATGCAGCAGTAAAGGTACAGGAAATCTTAGATGGTATTATGCCAAACCTTGTTCCATTTGCAATGACATTAGGTATTTATGGGCTTTTGCAGAAAAAAGTCAAAGTTTCATGGATATTGATCGTACTTATGGTTGTAGGAATTGTTGGAGCACTTGTAGGTATTTTTTAATTTAGATTTAGGAGGAAATTATTATGATGGTAAAGTTTGATGAAAATCAGATTTTGAAAAACGGAGAATATATTTATGCTCAGAGAGCAGAGATTGAAAAAATAGCAGATGCTGTTTGCGAGAAAGGGTTTGACAATATTTTGTTTACTTCTTCAGGAGGTTCACTTGCAATGATGCAGCCTTTTGATTACATGATTTCAGTAATGTCTAACCTGAATGTACAATCACAGATTTCAGCAGAACTTCTTGTTGAGGGAAATAATCATCTTACAGATAAGACATTAGTATTTATGGCATCAAAATCAGGCGATACAAAAGAGACAGTTGCTGCTGCTAAGTATGTAAAAGAAAAAGGAGCAACGATTGTGTCTGTTTTAGGAGTTGACAATTCGCCGCTGGGTGAGTTATCAGATTATTCAGTTGTATACAAAGATGGAAGACCACAAGAGTATGTTTTGTATATGCTAATTGGAAAAATGTTGGAAAATAAAGGATTCTTTGATGATTACAAACAGTTTGCAGATGAATTGAAGAATCTTCCGGCAGCCCTGGTATCGGTAGGAAAAGCAAGTGAGCCAAAAGCAAGAGCATATGCAGAGAAGTATAAAGATGATCCATATCAGATTTGGATTGGTTCAGGTAATTTGTGGGGACCTACATATTCATTTGCAATGTGTGTATTAGAGGAATCACAGTGGCTGAGAACAAAATCTGTAACATCTCCGGAATTTTTCCACGGAACAATTGAATTGGTGGAAAAAGGAGTTTGTGTAGCCTTAAATATGACAGAAGGACAGACTAGAAAATTGGATCAGCGAGTAAAAGATTTTGTAGGACAGTATACAGATGACTTTACAGTATTTGATACAGCAGATTATGAATTGCCTGGTATTAGTGACAAATTTAGATGGATGCTTTCTCCGGTTGTGATTAACGCGGTATTGTCCAGAGTGAGCAAGAATTTTGAACAAATTAGAAATCATTCACTTGATATTAGACGTTACTATAGAAAAGTAGAATATTAGATTAATGAGTAGGATACCGCGAATAGAATTTGCGGTGTCCTTTTTTAGAGGTAAAAAAATATGAAAATAGCAGGAATCGGCGATAATGTAATAGATCGTTATATGAATATGGGGATTATGTTCCCAGGTGGGAATGCAGTTAACGTTGCTGCTCATGCAGCACTTCTTGGCGCAGAGGCTGCATATGTAGGAATCATCGGAGCAGACAGAGAAGGGAAAATATTGAAAAATGCTTTGGAAAGTTTAGGAGTAGATTTATCTCAATGTATCTTTGATCCGGAAGCAACAACAAAAAAATGTGATGTGAATGTAATTGATGGTGAAAGACATTATATAGGATGTGATTTGGGGACAAAATGGGCACATACAACGACAATTCGTACAGAAGAGGTGGAATATCTAAAAACTTTTGACGTGATCCATACAAGTTGTAATGCCAAATTGCATGAAGATGTATATAAATTAAAAGATTTAACAGGAATGGTGACCTTTGATTTTTCAGTAAAAGATAAATATCGTACAGAAGAGTTTTTAAATATGACATGTCCATACTTGGAATTGGGACAATTTTCCTGCGACCATATGGAAGAACCAGAAATACAGGAACTATTAAAAAAAGTTTATGCGCATGGGTGCAAAAATGTAATTGCGACTATGGGTGGCCGTGGACAGATTTTTTACAATGGAAGCGAATTTATAAAAGGAAAAGTCTATTTTGTAGAACCTGTTGACACAATGGGAGCAGGTGATTCTTATCTTGCGGCATTGATTGTATCTTTGCTGAAAAAAGGATGGAAAAAGGGCGTTGTTTTGCAGGCAGATGTGATCAAGGCAGCCATGGATGATGCAGCACATTATTCATCAGACAACTGCTTGCGAGAGGGTGGCTTTGGGTTTAAAAATCAGATTGAGGAATAGAAATGAAATATATTATTTTTGATTTAGATGGAACATTGAGTCGAACAGATAAATTTATGATTCCATCAATTGAATTGGCAATGGAAAAAATGAATATACCAGTTTGGACAGAAGATGCTATTCGCTGCACGATAGGTGAACCGGTAGAAGTGACCAATCTCAAATTTTTTGGACAGAAAAAAAGCGAAGAAGCGGATAATTTCTGGAAATTAGTATCTGGTTATTATAGAACAATATTTCATAATTCTGTTGAGGAATATGAAGGTGTAGGAGATATGCTGGATTCTCTTCATGAAAGAGGATATAAAACAGCAGTATGCTCAAACGCCGATGAAGAGTATATAGAAGAGGTATTGGACAAACTTGATTTGCGTGAAAAAATAGATCGAGTAAGACCTATTATTCCAGGAAAAGGAAAAGTGGAATCATTAGCCCGTTTTTTACAGGATGAAAATCCAGAGTTCGCAATATTAGTAGGTGACAGGTGTTATGACTTTGAAGCAGCGCAGGCAAATCGTATTTTGTTTGTTGCCTGTAAATATGGATGTGGAACAGAGGAAGAGCTGAAAATGGCAGATTATTCCATAAATGAGCCACGGGAACTATTGGATATTTTGAATGAAATAAAAAAATTTTTAAAAAATTAAAAAAACCACTTTACATATAATGTTATATGATGTATTATTACATCAACGGACAAGATAACACTTAAATTTAAGGAGGAAAATAAGATGTTTAATTTTGATGTACCACGTTACGAAAAAGTTGTAGGAGATGCAATTGCATTAAGACCACAGATTGAGAAAGCAGTTGATGAGATTTGCCAGGAGGGGTATTCAAACATTTTCTTTATTGGATGCGGCGGAACTTATGCACATTCACTTCCAATGAAATATTGGTTTGATACAACTTCAGAGATTGAAACACACTCAGTAATTGCAGCAGAATTCATGGTATCAGGACATAAGAGATTCACAAAAGATTCAGTATGTGTATTCTCTACAAGAAGTGGAAATACAAAAGAGATTGTAGCAGCAATCAAATATTGTAAAGAGGCAGGAGCAAGAACTCTGGTATATGTATCAAATGATAATACACCAGCTTGTGAATATGCAGATTATAAGTTCTTCAGTTTCGCAGAAGATGATTGCCTGTGTGAAGCAATTTATACATATATGATTACATTACTGGCAAGATTCAAAAAGAATGCAGGAGAATTTGATAAATATGATGAGTTTGTAGAGCAGTACAGCAAGATTGTTCCATATCTCTTGAAAGCAAAAGAGCAGTATGAAGATAGATGTGCAAAAATGGCAGTAGAACATAAAGATACAGATTATCATATGGTAATCGGATCTGGAATGCTTTGGGGAGAAGCTTACGACTATGCAATGTGTATCCTCGAAGAGATGCAGTGGATTAAAACAAAATCTATCCATGCAGCAGAATATTTCCATGGAACACTGGAACTTGTAGAAGAAGATACAAGCTTAATCCTCTTCTACGGAGAAGATGAGACAAGACCATTAATGGATCGTGTTAAAAACTTCTCTGAGAAAGTAACAAAAGTTATTAATATTTTTGATACAAAAGAAGTTGAACTTCCATTTACAGATGCTGAATACAGAAAAATTGTTTCTCCAATGATCATGTATGCAATTACAGAAAGATTAAGTTGCCATCTTGAAAAAGAGAGAAATCATCCACTTACAACTAGAAGATACTATCGTCAGATGGAATATTAATAAATAGAAAACAAGCGAAAGGGAGGCAGGGGGATCTGCTTCCCTTTTGTAATATGAGGAAGGTGAACATAATGAAAAAAATAGGAGTACTTACTAGTGGTGGAGATGCTCCGGGAATGAACGCGGCAATTCGTGCGGTTGTAAAAACGGCAATTGCAAATGGAATTCAACCGATAGGGTTTATTAAAGGATATAATGGGATTCTTGAAAAAAATTATCATGTTATGGACAGAGAAAGCGTTTCGGGAATAATCCATTCGGGAGGAACTATTTTAAAAACAGCAAGATGTATGGAGTTTTATGAAGCTGCATATCGCGAAAAAGCATTTCAAAATGCAAAAGAAATTGGATTAGATGGATTGGTCGTAATAGGAGGAGATGGTTCATATCGAGGAGCAGGATATTTGTCAGAATTAGGTTTGCCATGTATTGGGGTTCCAGGAACAATAGATAATGATATTGCTTCAACAGAATATACAATTGGATATGATACAGCAATGAATACTGTAGTAGAATGTGTAGACAAATTAAATGATACGTGTCAGTCACATGAACGGTGTAGCGTAGTCGAAGTGATGGGAAGACATGCAGGACATATTGCATTAAATACAGGTATTGCAACAGGAGCTGTTCAGATTATCACAGAAGAGATTCCTACCCCAATTGATGAAGTTGTAGAAAATATCAAAAAAATTCGTGAGTCAGGAAAAGACCATTTTATTGTTATTGTTTCAGAAGTGTACGGAAACCCTGTAGAAATAGCCACGCAGATTCAGGAAAAAACAGGAATTGATAGTCGTGCCACAATATTAGGACATGTTCAAAGAGGTGGAAATCCGACATTGAAAGATAGGGTAAATGCAACTCGCATGGGATATTATGCAGTGAAGCTTCTTGAAGAGGGCAAAACCAATCGTGTAGTTGCTTTGCAACAGGGAAATCTAGTAGATTATGATATCCAAGAAGCTCTGAAGATGAAGAAACCATTGGATATGGATTTATATAATATGATGATGGAAATTAGCTTTTAAGAAACATAATAAATTGAATTTTGGAGAGATATAGAATGAAATATAAAGTTCTTGTTCTTGATTTAGATGGAACATTAACAAATTCAAAGAAAAAAATTACAGATTATACTAAGAAAATATTATTAAATTTACAAAAAAAAGGAGTACATATTGTACTTGCTTCAGGTCGTCCAGAATATGGAATCTGGCCGTTAGCAAGAGAGTTAGAATTAGAAAAATATGGTGGCTATATTCTAGCGTTTAATGGAGGAAAGATTGTAGAGTGCAGTACAAAAAAAACAATATTTGAACAAACAATAGAATATTCGTATGTTCAAGAAATTTATGAGCAGGTAAAGGATAAAAAAGTAGCACTTCTCACATATGAAAATGATTCGTTGATAACAGAAACGCCGAAAGATTTTTATGTAGAAAAAGAATCTTTTATTAATAAGATGAAAATAAAAGGGGTAGAAGATTTTATACAATATATTTCCTTCCCAATTACAAAATGTCTTATTACAGGTGATGGAACATATTTAGAAAGATTAGAGAAAAAATTACAAGAATATTTTAAAGATGAGTTAAGTATATATCGATCCGAACCATTTTTCCTGGAAATTATGCCACCTTTAATTGATAAAGCAAAATCTTTAGAAAAACTCTTGCGATATCTGGATTGTTCTCGAAAAGAGATGGTAGCATGTGGAGATGGGCTAAATGATCTTACGATGATTGAATATGCAGGAATAGGTGTGGCAATGGATAATGCACAACCAGTGCTAAAAGAAAAATCTGATTTTGTTACACTTTCGAATGATCAAGATGGTGTTGCTGAGGCCGTAAAACATTTTTGGAAAGAAATCGCATGAAAATAAAGGAGACCAAATATGAGGATTATAGAAGCACAGGATTATAAAGATATGAGTAGAAAAGCAGCAAATGTTATTTCTGCACAAATGATATTAAAGCCGGAATCAGTCATAGGATTAGCAACAGGATCTACTCCGATAGGAGTTTATGACCAATTGACAGAATGGTATAAAAAAGGAGATTTAGATTTTTCGAAAATACATACAGTAAATTTGGATGAATATAAGGGGATTGATGCAGAAAATAAGCAGAGTTATCATTACTTTATGAATCAGCATTTATTTTCGAGAGTAAATATTGAACTACAGAATACATTTGTGCCAGACGGAATGAATGAGAATCAAAATGAGGAATGTCAAAGATATGAGAAACTAATTGCAGGTCTGGGAGGTGTTGATCTTCAGTTATTAGGGTTGGGACACAATGGTCATATTGGTTTTAATGAACCAGCTGAAGTTTTTGTAAAACAAACACACTGTGTTTCTTTATCAGAGAAAACAATTCAAGCAAATCAACGTTTTTTTGAATCAAAAGAACAGGTGCCGAAACAGGCATATACCATGGGAATAGGAACAATTATGTCAGCTAGAAAAATTCTCATTATTATTAGTGGAGAAGATAAAGCGGAGGCAGTGAAAAAATCGTTTGGAGAGGAGATATCGCCACATGTACCGGCATCAATACTTCAATTACATCATGATGTAACAGTGATTGCAGATAAAGCAGCATTGAGTAAATTAGATATTTGAAAAAAACCACCGGCAGAATCATTTGAAGAGATTCTGCCGGTGGTTTTTTCAAATTAATCCAAGTGTTTTTAAAATATACAGCCACCCTGTCACAGTAAAGGAACTAAATAATGTTGTCAGCATAACAACACTGGATGTTAATACACCCTCATGCCCCATATTACGAGACATGACATAGCAGGCAACAGTTGTTCCTGACCCAAGCATTACGAGTATCGCAAGTAATTCTTCGTTTCGAAATCCAAGTAAAACTGCAATCGGAAGAAATAAAGCACAAAGTCCGATAAGTTTGATAAAAGTTGCGGTAACTGCTGGTTTTGCCTTGCCAAGAGCCTTGTGAATATCAAACATAGCTCCCATAGCCATTAACCCAAGCGGTGTTGCGGTAGCTCCAATGCTGGTTGCAGTCTTATTTAAAATCTGTGGCATTGGTATTTTTAGTGCAGACCATATAAATCCGGCAACAATACCAAGAATAATCGGATTTGTGAGAATCCCGATCAGAGTCTTTTTCAGAACCTTCGAGTCCAGGCCTTTTTGTTCCGGCTGGAAAAATGACAGGACAATAACTGCCATAATATTATAGAGAGGAACGCTTCCGATGATCATAAGCGGAGCCATACCGGTATTGCCGTATATATTTTGGATAAATGCAATACCGAGAATGGCGGCACTGCTTCGGTAAGACGCCTGAATAAACTCTCCCTGAATGGTTTTATCTTTCCAAAGAAGAGAAAAAAGCGCAACTAAAATAATGCTCAGCAGTGTTGCTATAAAACAGAAAAGAACGAATTTACCATTCCAGGCACTTTTAAAGTCAACTTTTGCCAAGTCAGCAAACAGCATAACCGGGAGTGGGACACGAAATACAAAAGCATTCATTTTCGTGGCAAATTCTTCATCAATCCAGTTCAATTTTCGAAAAAATAGTCCCAGAACCATAAGTAAAAAGATTGGGACGGTAGCATTTAAGCTAAAAATTAAATTATCCATTTAAATAAGCCTCCTAAAACATATGCTTATCATAGCATATGTTTTAGGAAATGGTGTGTTTTTATAGAAAAAACACAATAAAAATCTGATTATCCGCTAAAACACAGTATCTATCAGCATTTTCAAGAAAACAAACACATCAATTTACTACTTATTTACTACTAAAGAATGAGCCTTGATACGCAAGTTTTCTTAGATATGCAAAGATATGGTACAGCACATCCGTATTGAAACAACAAAAAATTGAATATTTCATAGACTATGGAACGCCTAAAATGACGTTCCTTTTCTATTTCCAGCCGTTCTTATTGGACGGCTATTTTATTACCTAAAATGAAAGGAGCATTAGATTTATGAAAAAGACATGGAAACGATTGTGTACGGGCTTCTTAGCTCTTGCAACTGTCGTTACTGCTTTACCGACTACACCCGTCCATGCAGAAAGTAAGCAATACTGGACGGAAAGTGCAGAGCGTGTCGGTATCATTGAAAAAGTAATGAATGACGGTTCTATCGGTTCGACATTCAATGAGGGTTATATGAAAGTCGAGGGCGAAACTGCCTATTGTATCGACATCAATACAGATTTTAAGAATGGCTACAAGACCAGAGCTGACGCAAGCTCACGCATGAGTGCCGACCAGATTTCAGATGTGGCGTTATCCTTAGAGTATGTCAAACAGTATGGCGAAACTCACAAGGAATTGAACTACAAGCAAGTCTATCTGTTGGAACAATGTGTGGTCTGGCAGAGATTGAGCGTACATCTTGGCTGGCAATGCGACAACGTGCGAGCTTCTTATGATGAAATTCCAAAAGCTACGCAGGACGAAGTTTTCTCTGGTGCAAAAGCCTTTGTTAAAGAAAACAAAGGACGCTATGAATGTGGCGGTTATATCTACTCTGGCGAGGGGCAGGAATTGGGGCAATTCTGGGCGAAATTAAATGTCGGAAATGCGAAACTGCAAAAGACTTCCAGTAATACCAGTATTACAGACGGTAACGGGAATTACTCTGTCGCTGGTGCGACCTATGGTGTCTTTTCTGATAAGGACTGCACGAAACAGCTTGCCACCCTTACGACTGATGAAAACGGAAATACAGATGTTGTAGAGGTAAAGGCTGGCACAGTTTATATCAAGGAACTTTCTGCACCAGCAGGATATAAAGTAGATAAAACTGTATATTCCTTAAAGGTTGAAGCTGGAAAGACAGCGACCTTGAAAGTATCAGATATACCAAAAGTAACGGACACTTTGATTGAGCTTTTCAAGATTGATATGGAAACACAGAAAGACAATCCGCAGGGGAACGCTTCTCTAGCAGGTGCGGAATTTACATGGAAGTATTATGCTGGCTTCTATAACAAAGACAATCTCCCTGCCGAAGCTACTCGTACATGGGTTACAAAGACAATCGCCGAAACAGACAGCGACGGGACAACCCATTACATCACAAAATTAGGGGACGCTTACAAGGTATCTGGCGACAGTTTCTATATGCAGGACGGCAAAGCGGTTCTTCCTTTAGGAACACTAACCGTTGAGGAAACAAAAGCTCCAAACGGTTACTTGCTTGATGGTGCATATATGCAGGCTGGCGATAAGTCCGAACAGATTAAGGGCTTATATGTAACACAGATTACCGAGGACGGCGACCTTGCCGTATTATCTGGAAGTAACCAGTTTTCCGTATCAGATAAGATTATCCGTGGCGGTGTGAAAATTCAGAAACGAGATTTAGAAACGGGCGATACGAAGCCACAAGGAAGTGCCACTTTGAAAGATACTGCCTTTGACATCATTTCCTTAAATGATAATTCTGTTTTGGTTGAGGGCAAGCTATACAAGAAAAATGAAGTGGTAAAAACAATCCATACAGACCTTGAGGGTGTCGCTTCTACTTCTTCTGACCTTTTACCTTATGGAAACTTCCGTATCGTTGAAAGTGAAGCTCCCGACGGTTACTTAACTGACGGTGTAAAACCGATTGATTTTACAATCACAGAAAATGGAAAAATCGTGGACTTAACCGACGAATCTCATTCTATCTACAATCAGATTAAGCGTGGGGATATTGAGGGCGTAAAAATCGGTGCAGGCACACACAAGCGTCTTGCTGATGTTCCGTTTCGGATCACAAGCAAGACGACGGGAGAAAGTCATGTTGTAGTAACTGATGATAACGGGCAATTCTCCACTTCTGCTGACTGGGCTTCTCATAAGCACAATACCAACGCAGGCAAGACCAGCGAGGACGGTGTGTGGTTTGGAACTTCTGAACCAGACGACAGCAAGGGTGCATTGCCTTATGATACTTACATCATTGAAGAAATGAAATGCGACAGCAACAAAGGTTTTAAACTTATCCCACCTTTTGAAATCGTGGTATCAAGAAATAACCTTGTGATTGATTTAGGGACTTTGACTGATGAATACGAAAAAGAAATCTCTATCCATACCACAGCGACCAGCAAGGACGGCGAAAAGACAATCCTTGCAGGAAAAGAGGTTACAATCGTTGATACTGTCAAATTAGACGGACTTACCAAAGGCACAAAATATCGGGGATATGGGACATACCGATTATGTGTTAGTTGCTGATGATATTGTAGCAGTTGAAGAAAAGTAAAGGAGTGAAGAATTTATGAGATTATCAAACGGGTTTGTTATTGACAAAGAGAAAACATTTGGAGAATTAAAATTTACAGCGGTGCGTGATGTGTTCTTACAAAATGAGGACGGGACACCGAGTACCCAGCTTAAAAAGCGTATCTATGATTTGAAGTGCAGTCTGCATGGTGGAATTATCCCCGTGTCCGTACCGCCAGAAGTACCGTTAAGGGAATTTCCGTACAATGCAGTTGTGGAGCTTGTCAATCCCGTAGCCGATACGGTATCAAGAAAGACTTATACGGGTGCAGATGTGGACTGGTATGTAAAGGCAGAGGATATTGTATTGAAGAATAAAGGCAACCAGAACGCAGGCAGTCCACAGAACCCTACAACGCAGGGACAGCCGAAGAAATAAAAGTGATGTATTTGTCTTAATTTTGATTGACCAATTTTGATTGACACAAACAATGCGGAGTGATATATTTATCTCATAAAGATACAAAAACATCTCATTTGAAAGGAGAGATAAATATGTCAAAGAAACAAATTAAAAAAATTATTTTTATGGGGGTAGGGTGTGCTTTATTGCTTATTGTTGGTACAATCTACTCCCTATTATACAATAATGGACGCTGGGTCAAAAATATGGATATGTCGGAATATGTATTTTCTTACAAGGATATTCCTATGTTAGTAATTGGAGCTTTAATAGCACTATATGCTATCTATATAGTAATTATCTGCTTTAAAAATGTCTTTTCAAAAAACAGCAGGGAAAAACGATATTCAAGAACAATTTCTCCTTACTGGGGATTTTGTGGAATGTTTGGTTTTCTGGGGTTTGGCGGATTTTGGACATACTATAAATTTGGAGAAATATTTCCTTTTGCTTTTTTCATATTTTTTGGTTTTTTCAGTTTTTTCTTTGAAGGTAAACTTTCTCATATCTTAGAAGATGAGCTTTTTCAAGAAAATAAACGTAAGGCACAATTAGAAGCTTACAAGATAGGTTTTAAACTATTATTTGTAGTTATCTGGCTTATGGCAATAGGTATGTTTTCCCGTAATGTTGAGTGGTGTGCAATGTTTATGCTGATTTCTGTTTCACTTATCTATGCTCTTGTTCTTTTTCTTAGCAACTATTTATTATATCGTTATGAAAAAAGGGAATAAATTATGGAAGCAAAGTTTGTATGTAATTTAAAAAAATATCGTGTAGCACAAGAATTAACACAAGAACAACTCGCTGACATTGTAGGTGTTCGTCGTGAAACTATTATGAGATTAGAAAAAGCACAATATAATCCGTCACTTAAATTGGCAATAGATATTTCAAGAGCTGTAAAAGCTCCGATAGAAGATATATTTATTTTTGAATAAAGACAGTTTAAAGCAGTTAGTCTTAGGATTGACTGCTTTTTTCGTACACAGAAAGGAGAGATTGTTTTATGCGTAAGATTTGGAATAAAGGACACCGTATCAGAGCCAGCGACAAGCACCTTGTTTACCACTTTTCCATAGGAACGCTTCTGTTTGTATTCGTGGCGGTTCTCCTGCTACTGAATAGTAAACAGCTCATGCGTACCGATTGGGAGCATTTCAGCTTGTTAGAGAACGGCTTGACGCTTTGCCCTTACAACTTCATAACTATACTGATAGCGACTGGTGTTTGTGCATTGGTCGCTTTTGGGTATTACCGATTCTGTTACGACAGTTTCAAGAAGCTCCTGCACCGTCAAAAGCTGGCAAGAATGGTACTGGAAAACAAGTGGTATGAAGCCGATACCGTACAAGACAGCGGTTTTTTTACTGACCTGCAAAGCAGATCAAGGGAAAAAATCGTCTGGTTTCCAAAGATTTATTATCAAATGGAAAAAGGCTTGCTTCATATCCGCTGTGAAATCACGCTGGGAAAATATCAAGACCAGCTTTTACGGTTAGAGGATAAGCTGGAAAGTGGCTTGTATTGCGAGCTGACTGACAAGACCCTGCATGACGGCTATATTGAATATACCCTGCTTTATGATATGATAGCGAACCGCATTACCATTGATGAAGTACGGGCAGAAAATGGCTGTCTTAGACTGATGAAAAATCTTGTCTGGGAATATGACGCACTCCCTCACGCTCTGATTGCTGGTGGGACTGGTGGCGGTAAAACCTATTTTCTGCTGACGCTCATTGAAGCCTTACTGCATACAAACGCTGTCCTTTACATTTTAGACCCAAAGAACAGCGACCTTGCGGACTTGGGAACAGTCATGCCAAACGTCTACCATACTAAAGAAGAAATGATAGATTGGTTCACGTTCCCCATTGACGAGGAAGATGTGAAAGAAAAAATCGGCTTGAATGAACAGTATGAGGAATACGCTATCCATGATACCGACAACTTCCCCATTGCGATTGGCGAGTATGTTTCCATTGAAGAACTCAATGAGATGTATGAAATGATAGAGGAACTTCCCGACTATATTGTAGAGTGTCTGGACGAATTTATCAGCCACTACGGGACGCTGGAAGAAGTCGTGGAACACAAGGACGATATTTATTATTATCCCGACTGTGAAACTATGACAGACGTTGCCTATTACTACATAGACGAATTGCAGGCACTTGGGGACATTCCACCCAGCTTACAGAATTACATTGACTATGAAGCCTACGGGCGAGATTTGGATATGGGCGGTTGCTTTATTGAAACAAGCCGAGGTATGTGCGAGATACCATATTAACGCTGGAAGATCAGCGACAAGCATTGTTGTTACTGACAGCGTATTTCTCTTTAAGGGACAGTCTGAAAATGGCTGTCCTTTTCTATTTAGAAACTTACGAAAGGAGCTGAAAGAACTTGAAAAAGATTAAATCTTATACGGGTATCTGGAACGTGGAAAAAGTCTTGTATGCAATCAATGACTTTAACTTACCCTTTCCCGTTACCTTTACACAGATTACATGGTTTGTGATTACGGAATTTCTCATTATTCTGTTTGGGGATATTCCCCCACTTTCCATGATTGAGGGAGCATTTCTCAAATACTTTGGTATTCCCGTTGCTCTCACATGGTTTATGTCGCAGAAAACCTTTGACGGAAAGAAGCCGTACAGCTTTTTGAAATCACAGATAACCTATGCCCTGCGACCGAAAATCACTTATGCAGGAAAAGCCGTAAAACTGCATAAGCAGATATTCAATGAAACAATCACGGCAGTAAGGAGTGTGAACTATGTTCCCGATAAAATATATTGACAATAACCTTGTCTGGAATAAGGACAATGAGGTGTTTGCTTATTATGAGCTGATACCATACAACTATTCTTTCCTATCCGCAGAGCAGAAATTTATCGTGCATGACAGTTTCCGACAGCTTATCGCACAGTCCCGTGAGGGAAAAATTCATGCGTTGCAGATTGCAACGGAAAGCTCAATACGAAGTATGCAGGAGCAGTCAAAGAAGCTGGTTACGGGGAAATTAAAGGAAGTTGCCTGCCAGAAGATAGACGAACAGACCGAAGCGTTAGTATCAATGATTGGGGACAATCAAGTGGACTACCGCTTTTTTCTTGGCTTTAAGCTCATGGTTACGGAAGAACAGCTCAATCTGAAGAACATCAAAAAATCGGCGTGGCTGACATTCAAGGAATTTCTCCATGAAGTGAACCACACGCTGATGAATGACTTTGTTTCCATGCCGAATGATGAAATCAACCGTTATATGAAAATGGAAAAGTTGCTGGAAAATAAAATCTCCCGTCGCTTTAAGGTGCGTCGCTTGGAAATCCATGATTTTGGGTATGCGGTGTATTCCGCAAAGGAAAAGGCAAAGTCCAGCGTATCAGACTTCAAGCGTGGCATGGTGCAGGAACAGCAGTCCAGACAGACGGGACGCTTGGAAAAGCAGGAACAGCATAGACAGAATATCGCTGACAAACGTATGGAGCTTCAAAAGGCACAAGAAGCAAGACAAAGAAAGACGGACGGATCAGCGACAACGGGAGCTACCCGTCCCCATGAGCGACCAGCCACAGCTTCAACCATTCCAAAGCCGAGTGCGGAAAAAATGCAGGAAGTGAAACGTCCTGCCACAGCGACCACTTCAAAAGCAAGTGAACCAGTCAAGACAAATGTTGTGAAAGAGCGTCCGTTATCTTCTGGTGCTTCTGATAAGAAAGCGACCCAGCCTGCACAGCCAGTACATAGGCAGAATGTAGAAAAAGTAGTATCGCAGGAAACACGCCAGAATTACAAAGCAGAGCGTACTACAAAGAAACAGACCTTTGAACAATCAAAGCGTACAACGGAACATACCGAAAAGAACCGTAACCTTGTAACGAAGAAAGGACAGAAGAAAAAATGAAACTGAAACATATCGCTCTTATTGGCAGTCTGTTTCCTATCCTCTTTTCCATAGTCCTTTTCTTTGGTGTCCTCATTAGTGCGGACAGCGACGACGAGAACAGCAACTTTTCTTCTGGCATTACGGGTATGAATTTATCCGCAGAAGTCTTGAAACATCAGCCTATGGTGGAAAAATACGCCAGAGAAAACGGTATCTCCGAGTATGTCAACGTGCTACTGGCTATCATTCAAGTAGAAAGTGGCGGTACGGCAGAAGATGTTATGCAGAGTTCAGAAAGTCTTGGTTTACCGCCCAACTCTTTAGATACGGAAAGCTCAATCAAGCAGGGGTGTAAGTATTTTGCGTCCCTGCTTTCTTCCTGTAAAAATCAAGGTATCGACGATTTGAATGTAGCGATACAGTCCTATAACTATGGCGGTGGTTATGTGGGATATGTGGCAGGAAAAGGAAAGAAACACACCTTTAACCTTGCAGAGAGCTTCGCCCGTGAGAAATCGGGTGGAAAGAAAGTAACCTACACCAACCCGATAGCCGTTGCGAAGAACGGGGGTTGGCGGTATCAGTATGGCAATCAATTTTACGTCGAATTAGTCAATCAGTATTTAACTGTTCCGCAGGTATCGGGAGAGCTGGCACAAAAGGTCATGAATGAAGCGTTAAAATATCAAGGCTGGAAATATGTGTATGGCGGTAGCAATCCCAACACTTCTTTTGACTGTTCGGGACTGACGCAATGGTGCTATGGAAAAGCTGGTATCTCCTTACCGAGAACCGCACAAGCACAGTATGACGCAACCCAACATCTTCCACTTTCGCAGGCAAAGGCTGGGGACTTGGTATTTTTCCATTCTACCTATAACGCTGGAAGTTATGTAACACACGTCGGTATTCTTGTTTCGCCGACACAGATGTACCACGCAGGCGACCCGATAGGATATGCAGACCTAAGTAGTAGTTACTGGCAACAGCACTTAATCGGTGCAGGACGAGTAAAACAATAGAAAGTGAGGATTTCATCATGTTTAGAAAGAATAAGAAACAGACAGAAACTATCAAAGAACCCAAAGAAAAAAAGGTGCGTACTTTCAAGGTAGGCACACATAAAAAATCCGTGATTGCATTGTGGGTGGTGCTTATCGCAAGCGTGAGCTTTGGGGCGTATAAGAATTTTACGGCTATCGACCAGCACACGACCCATGAAAAAGAAATCATAGAGCTTCGCTTGCAGGACACCAACGGGATAGAAAATTTTGTGAAGAACTTTGCAAAGCCCTACTACACATGGAGTAACAGCAAAGAAGCGATTGAAGCAAGGACGCAGGCAATCAGCGGTTATCTGACAAAGGAATTGCAGGACTTGAATGTGGATACCATTAGAACCGATATACCGACCAGCTCCACAGTTACAGATGTGATTGTATGGAGTATTGAACAGTCGGGAACGGACACTTTTTCTGCTACCTACGAAGTGGATCAGCAGATAAAAGAGGGAGAACAGACAAGCAATGTGAAAGCAACCTATACCGTAAAAGTCCATGTAGACGCTGACGGGGATATGGTAATCGTTCAGAACCCTACCCTTGCACCAGCAATCGAGAAATCAGATTATGAGCCTAAGACACCAGAAGCAAATGCAAGTGTAGACGCTGATACCGTCAATGACGCTACTGCATTTCTTGAAACATTCTTTAAGCTGTACCCGACAGCCACAGAAAAAGAGCTTGCCTACTATGTATCGGGAAATGTGCTTGAGCCTATCGGCAGGGACTACATTTATGCTGAACTGGTAAACCCTATCTTTACAAAGGACGGGGACAATGTGAAAGTCAAAGTTGCTGTGAAATTCCTTGATAATCAGACAAAGGCTACACAAATATCGCAGTATGAACTTGTGCTACATAAGGATAGCAACTGGAAGATTGTAGGATAATAAAATATGGAAAGTTTGCTTGACATTCTTTACTTGCAGGAGTATCATAAGATTAGAAAAGGAAAGCAAACTTTCCATTTGTTCAAGAAAGGGGTATGTTGTGAAAAATCGTTTAGAAGAATTACGAAAACAAAGAGGTATTAAACAAGAAGATTTAGCGACTGCTCTTGAAGTATCTCGTCAAACAATAGGCTCTTTAGAAAATGGACGCTACAATCCCTCTATTATCTTAGCTTTTAAAATTGCAAGGTACTTTCAAATGAGTATTGAAGAAATATTTATTTATGAGGAGGAAAGCAAATGAAACATAAGATACAAAAAGTTGAATTATTTATCGGTGTAATAATCTTTTTAGGTGGTTTACTAACTTATGGTTTAGGCGTACACCAACTATTGCCCGTACCTCGTCCAGATTTGGTTGTCTATGGTACAACGCTTATTGGAATAATATTGATTTTTATGGGTTGTGATATATTCAGTAAGCCAACAAAAGAAATGCAAATATTAGAAAATGATGAAAGAAATATCGCAATTACTAATGCTTCTCTTGCGAATGCTTATAAAGTAACACTTACATTATTGGTTCTTGTATTATTTGCTCTTGTCTTTATGGGATATATGAGTAAAGTTGTGTTTTTTTCGATAGCAGGAGTTATTGCTATCGGACAAATTACATGGGTTATAACAGCTCGTTATTTAGATAAAAATACGTCTTAATTCTTCAAGTATTTTTAGTTTTTCCTTCTCCATAACTACGCCCCATTCTTTTTTTGTATAGTAATATTGTATCATTAAGAATCACAAATCACAAGTGATTTGTGATTAATCACTTGTGATTTGTGATAAGTGATTTGTGATTAATATATAAAAGCCCTCTTTAAAGGGCTTTTATGTTTATTTTGAAAAAGAGATAAAATCAATATATCCCTTTTCCCCAATTTTTACAACGGCATTGTAGGGCTTTTTCTCTTTGTTTTTGATTCCTTTTACCAGGGTTTCTTTTCCCTCCAGTAATTCTTTTACATTCGTTTTGGTTAGTTTTTTCTTTCTAAAATGTTCAGCTAAAGTAAACTTACATTCAGGATAATTTGAACAACCATAAAACGATTTTTTTAATACAATATTGTTGCCACACTTAGGACATTTTCCTACAAGGGGTCCCGAGCGCTTAGTGGGAATTTGTACCCCTTATCGATACAAATTCCCCGTAGGCGCTAGGGACCTCTTTAGCTTCTTGGAAGCTGTCAGTAGTATATCTAATAATTTATCTCCATTCCCTTTAGTAACGTGTAACTTTCCAAATTTAAAAAAGCGACTCATAGAATTATTTCCTCCCGTTAAATAATAGATAACTATTAAAAATAGACAATACTTGCTCATAAGTAACGGTACTTAAATTGTTTACTTTGGCGTGTTTTAAAAATAGACAATACTTGCTCATAAGTAACGGTACTTAAATTGTTTACTTTGGCGTGTTTCATTGCTTGATGAAACTGATTTTTAGTAAACA
>NZ_RBZR01000013.1:0-83518 GCF_003628495.1 Ruminococcus sp. B05
CCATAACGTCAAGTTAGTAAGACCCCTTGAAGACGACGAGGTAGATAGGGCAGAGGTGGAAGTGTGGTAACACATGGAGCTGACTGTTACTAATAGGTCGAGGGCATAACCAGAACAGGTGATAGGAACAAGATGGATGAAAAACTTTGTATGCAGTTTTGAAGGTACAATCTTCAATTTAATACGGCCCAGTGGCTCAGTTGGTTAGAGCGCCGCCCTGTCACGGCGGAGGTCGAGAGTTCGAGTCTCTTCTGGGTCGTTATGTGGGATCTTAGCTCAGCTGGGAGAGCATCTGCCTTACAAGCAGAGGGTCACAGGTTCGAGCCCTGTAGGTCCCACTTAAAAAATAATATGGATGGATTCCCGAGTGGCCAAAGGGGACAGACTGTAAATCTGCTGCAAATTGCTTCGGTGGTTCGAATCCACCTCCATCCATTCCGATTTTTAATCGGACTTGCAAATGCAAGCCGATGTGGCTCAATTGGCAGAGCAGCTGATTTGTAATCAGCAGGTTATCGGTTCGAGTCCGATCATCGGCTTTCTCTTTTTGAGAGTTAACTTCATATCGCGGGGTGGAGCAGTCTGGAAGCTCGTCGGGCTCATAACCCGAAGGTCGTAGGTTCAAATCCTGCCCCCGCAATTCAAGACTTTTAAGTCTTATGCCCAGATAGCTCAGTCGGTAGAGCAGAGGACTGAAAATCCTCGTGTCGCTGGTTCGATTCCGGCTCTGGGCATTTTCACTGCAATAATAGCTGTGAATATGGGCGTGTAGCTCAGGTGGTAGAGCACTTGACTTTTAATCAAGTTGTCCGGGGTTCGAATCCCCGCACGCTCATTGTAAATGATCAACGTTGAATAGACGTTGATTTTTTTTTATTTAAGTTTAAGGAGCGCTAGAAACAATGTCAGAAACCTTATATAAAAGATTAAAAAAATACAGTGACTCTGATTATTATGGATTTCATATGCCGGGACATAAAAGAAATAAAGAGATTATAAAAGCAGATATTCCATATGCATATGATATTACAGAAATTACAGGATTTGATGACCTTCATCATTCAAAAGAAATTTTAAAAGAAGAACAGGAACGAGCGGCAAAGATTTTTCATGCGGAAGAGACAGCTTTTTTAGTAAATGGAAGTACAGTTGGTATTTTAAGTGCTATTTTAGGATCGACAGAAAAAGGAGATCGGATTCTTGTTGCAAGAAATTGTCATAAATCAGTATATCATGCTATTTACATGAATGAATTGCATGTTGATTATATTTATCCTAACTATGATCCGGAAGTAGAATTGAATGGAGAAATAGATCCGGAAAAGATTCGGAAGAAGTTAGAGGAAAATTACAAATCTGATTGTGAAAATAAAATAAAAGCAGTTATGATAGTTTCGCCTACATATGATGGTGTTTTGTCAGATATAGAAACAATAGCGAAGATTGTTCATGAATATGGAATCCCATTGATCGTAGATGAAGCTCATGGAGCACATTTTGGATTTCATCCATATTTTCCAAGAAATGCGAATGAAAAAGGTGCCGATATTGTAATTCAGAGTATACATAAAACACTCCCTTCTTTGACACAGACAGCATTGATACATATGAATGGACAAATCGTAGATAGAGAATCGGTGAGAATGTATTTACATATGCTTCAGTCGAGCAGTCCATCCTATATATTAATGGCTTCTATAGATGAATGTATAGATATGCTGGAAAATTATAGAGATGCTTATTTCCAAAGCTATGTAGAAAATTTAAATAATGTGAGAAAAAATTTACGACATTTGAAACATTTGAAATTGGTAGAGACCGGCAAGGTAGAATATGATAAATCCAAATTAGTTATTTCTGTGAAAGATACCAAAATGACAGGAAAAGAATTGCATCGGATATTATTAAAGGATTATCATTTGGAAATGGAACTGTCAGCAGGAAGTTATGTACTGGCTATGACTTCTATAGGGGATAAGAAGGATGGAATGGATAGATTGGTGAAAGCCTTATATGAAATAGATGAAGAGTTAGATAAAAAAGAGTTATTCAATAAAAAAGGTGAAAAAGAACCGAATAATGTGGATAACATTTCAAAAAGAACAGACAGTTGTGAAAAAAACATTAAACTCCATAGTTATCAATTACCAGAATTAGAGCAGGTTTATCCGAGTGATGAAGCAATAAAAAAAGCAAAGAATAAGGAAAATGTGGTATCGTTAGAATATAAAAATTGTGTGGGATATATTTCAACAGAGTATGCTTATCTATATCCGCCGGGGATTCCGATTATAGTTCCGGGAGAGCAAATTTCAAACAAAGCAATTAAAATTCTCATACAGTATGAATGTGCAGGTTTTGATATTGAGGGTGCAAAAGAAGAAGGTAAATTAGAAGTGTTAAAGTAAGTACCAAAAATGTATGTAACAGTGAGAGAGGAAAAAGCATGGGAAAGATTTTTTATTTAATGGGAAAAAGCTCATCTGGGAAAGATTCTCTTTTTAAGAAAATAAAAGAAAGAATACCGGAATTGAAAAATATAATTTTATATACAACAAGACCAATCCGCGAAGGAGAACAAAATGGGGTGGAATATCATTTTGTAGATGAAAATAAACTTCAGGAATTGGAAAAAAGAGGTTGTGTTATTGAGCAGCGTGCTTATCAGACAAAACATGGAATTTGGAAATATTTTACGGCAGACGATGGACAAGTTGATTTGTCGCAATATAGTTATCTGGTGATTGGCACGTTGGTGTCTTATAAGGAAATGTGTAAATATTTCGGAAAAGAAAATATGATTCCGTTATATGTAGAGGTAGAGGATGGATTGCGATTAAGCAGGGCTCTGGAAAGAGAGCGACAGCAGGTAGCACCTAAATATGCAGAAATGTGCAGAAGATTTTTAGCAGATTCAGAGGACTTTTCGGAGAAAAATTTACAGGATGCGGGAATTACAAAGCGTTTTCAAAATTTTGATTTTCAAAAATGTGTAAGTGAGATTTGTAATTATATTGGTATACAGGAAAACGGATTTACGTAAAATTAGATAGTATATAGTGAATATAAAAGAATGCTTTTTCGTATTTGCGGGTATGACTCCCTTAAAAACTATGTTATAATACGAATGTCGAAGTGGCTGAATGGCTGTGGGAATAAATTTAAAGAATGTGGGTGATAGAATGAGCGGATTTAAAGACGTTGTAGGACACAAAAATATAATACAGTACATTGGGAATGCTGTGACATCGGATACTGTCTCCCATGCTTATATACTCAACGGAGAAAGAGGGTCTGGAAAGAAACTACTGGCAAATCTATTTGCAATGAGTCTTCAGTGCCAGAACCGAGAGGCAGACGGAGATGCATGTGGAAAATGCCAGTCTTGTAAACAGGCAATGAATGGTAACCAGCCGGATATTATCCGTGTTGTTCATGAAAAACCGACGACGATTAGTGTAGATGATATTCGTGAACAGGTAAATAATGATATTGTGATAAAACCTTATAGTAGTAAATATAAGATTTATATTATTGATGATGCAGATATGATGAGTGTACAGGCTCAGAATGCGTTATTAAAGACGATTGAAGAGCCGCCGGAGTATGCAGTGATCATGCTTTTAACACAGAATGCAGAAGTATTATTGCCAACAATACGTTCTCGATGTGTTATGTTGAAATTGCGTAATATTAGAGATCAATTGGTGAAAAAATATCTTATGGAGCAGTTGGAGATTCCAGATTATAAAGCAGATATCTGCGTAGCATTTGCACAGGGGAATATGGGAAAAGCAATTTCACTTGCAACTTCTGAATATTTTAATGAGATTAAAGAAGAGGCAATCAGACTGCTTAGAAATATTGATGAGATGCAGGTAGAAGAGTTGATGGCTGCGGTGAAAAACTGTATGTCATATAAGCTGGAGATTCAGGATTATCTGGATATTATTGCAATCTGGTATCGTGATGTTTTATTATTTAAAGCAACAAAAGATCCGGACAGGGTTGTATTTTCAGATCAGCTGAAGTATATCAAGCAGCGTGCCAGTAAAAGTTCCTATGAAGGTATTGAAGTAATACTGGAGGGTATCGAGAAAGCAAAGGCAAGACTAAATGCAAATGTAAACTTTGAGCTGACAATGGAATTGCTTCTGCTGACAATAAAGGAGAACTAGAAGAATGATAAAAGTAATAGGTGTGCGTTTTCGAACTGCAGGAAAGATATATTTTTTTTCGCCGGGAGAACTGGAAATAAAGCAGGGAGAATATGTCATTGTTGAGACTGCGAGAGGCATAGAATACGGGCGTGTTGTAAGCGGTCCGAAGGAAGTGAGCGATGATGAAGTCGTACAGCCGTTAAAATCTGTTATTCGTATTGCAAATGAACAGGATAAAAAAACGGTTGAGAAGAATAAAGAAAAAGAAAAAGAAGCGTTTAAAATTTGTCTGGAAAAGATTCGCAAGCACAATTTGCAGATGAAACTGATTGATGTAGAATATACATTTGATAATAATAAAGTATTATTTTATTTTACAGCAGATGGAAGAATTGATTTTAGAGAGCTTGTCAAGGATTTGGCGGCAGTTTTCCGTACAAGAATTGAATTGCGTCAGATTGGTGTGAGAGATGAGACAAAGATCCGTGGAGGGATTGGAATCTGTGGCAGACCATTGTGCTGTAGCACATATTTATCTGAGTTTGCAGCAGTTTCAATTAAGATGGCAAAGGAACAGAATCTTTCACTTAATCCAACAAAGATTTCTGGTGTTTGCGGACGTTTGATGTGTTGTTTGACAAATGAAGAAGAAACGTATGAAGAGTTGAACAGTCAGCTTCCATCAGTCGGAGATATGGTGACAACACCGGATCAGTTAAGTGGAGTAGTGCATTCGTTAAGTGTTTTACGTAAGCAGGTTAAGGTGATTGTAAATCTTGAAAATGATGAGAAAGAGATTCGAGAGTATTCTGCTGATGAGTTGAAATTTAAACCGAGACGAAGAAAAACAAAGGTTTCAAAGGAAGAGATGAAACAATTTGCCAAATTGGAGAAAAATGAAGGAGCATCCAAGTTAGATGACAATTAAGAATCAGGATGTACATTTGTATCCGGGAGAGCGATTGGATGATTTGCAGTTAAAAGGTTACGAGATCATACAAGATCCGAAGCGTTTTTGTTTTGGAATCGATGCAGTACTTCTTTCTAATTTTGCAAAAGTAAAACCGGGAGAACGGGTGCTGGATCTTGGAACAGGAACAGGAATATTGCCAATTCTATTAGAAGGCAAGACAAAGGGAAGTCATTTTACCGGTCTTGAGATTCAGGAAGAGAGTGCAGATATGGCACGAAGAAGTGTGGCATATAATCGGTTGGAAGATAAGATTGATATTGTAACAGGAGATATTAAAGAGGCAGCAACGATTTTTCCGCCTGCCTCTTTTGATGTTATCACTACGAATCCGCCTTACATGTTAAATCAGCATGGCCTGAAAAATGAGGGCGATGCAAAGACAATAGCAAGACATGAGATACTTTGTACTTTAGATGATATTTTAAGAGAGAGTGAAAAGATTCTTGCGGATAGCAAGGGACGTTTTTATATGATTCATAAACCATTCAGGCTTGCTGAGATTATGGCGAAGATGTGCCAGTATCGAATTGAGCCGAAACGTATTCAGTTTGTACATCCTTATATAGACAAGGAACCGACAATGGTTTTGATAGAGGGACTGCGAGGCGGAAAATCGCGTGTGACAGTTGAGCCGCCGATAATCATGTATGAGCATTAGAGAGGAATTATTATGTCAGGAACATTATATCTGTGTGCAACACCGATCGGTAATCTGGAAGATATGACATTTCGTGTGATACGGACGTTGAAAGAAGTAGATCTGATTGCAGCGGAAGATACAAGAAACAGTATTAAATTGCTGAATCATTTTGAGATACAGACGCCAATGACGAGCTACCATGAATATAACAAATATGAAAAAGGTCGTAAACTGGTTGAAAAATTGCAGGATGGTATGAACATTGCATTGATTACAGATGCGGGTACGCCAGGAATTTCAGATCCAGGGGAAGAACTTGTAAAGATGTGTTATGAGGCTGGAATTTCGGTTACGTCGCTTCCGGGGGCAGCAGCCTGTATTACAGCACTTACATTATCTGGATTATCGACAAGAAGATTTGCTTTTGAAGCGTTTCTTCCAACGGATAAGAAAGAAAAAGAGCTGGTGCTTCAGGAAATAGAGCGGGAAACAAGGACAATTATTATGTATGAGGCTCCACATCGCCTTTTAAAGACGTTAAAGATGTTAAGTGAACGATTGGGCAAGAAACGACGGATAACGGTCTGTAGGGAGCTTACAAAGCGTCACGAGACAGCATTTGCGACGACATTAGAAGAGGCGTGTGCATATTATAATGAGCAGCCGCCAAAAGGTGAGTGCGTACTTGTGATCGAAGGAAGAAGCCGTGAGCAGATTGCTCAGGAAGAAAAAGCTCAGTGGGAAGAAATGAGTATTGAAGAACATATGGAGCATTATCTGTCACAGGGGATTGATAAGAAAGAAGCTATGAAGAAGGTGGCTAAGGACAGAGGGGTGTCGAAGAGAGATATCTATAATGCGTTGATATAAACCAGCAGGGACGGAGTTAGAAACCAGTGGGGACGGAGTTAATGGCTCTTTTTATTAAAAAAAGAGCCATTAACTCCGTCCCCACTGGTTTCTAACTCCGTCCCTGCTGGTTTACCCGTTTCGTTCCCCTTACAGAAGCGATTTCATAACCTCGTAAGTACCTTTTTCACGAATCTGTGTCAGATAATTGCAAACTGCAGTTTCAAATCCTTCCAGTGCTGTAAGATCTTCGCCCCAGAAATTTGTATTTGTGCAAACTGCGTGAACGAGATCTTCTACGGAATCATCTTTGTGTGCAAGATAGAATTCCAGTACATTTTTGTCATCTTTTACTGTGTAATCATTTCCTTTTCTGCTTGCTACAAGACCATCTTCTGTCAACGTATGACCATTGAAGAAGGCAATGTAAAATGCAAAGGAAGCAGTAATGCAAGCAGGAAGAGAACCCTGGCGTTTGATGTATTCTTTCAGTGAAGGCATTACACGAGCTTTCCATTTTGAAGTAGAGTTCAAAGAAATTGCAAGTAATGCATGGTCAATAAATGGATTTTTGAAACGTTCTGTTACAGCTGATGCGAAATCAAGCAGTTCCTCTTTTGGAAGATCAAGAGTAGGAATAATCTCGTCATAGATTGTTTTATTCATAAATCCGCAGATTACTTCGTCATTCATGCAGTCTCTTACAATATCCTGTCCTGCAAGGTAAGCACCGAGAACAAAGGAAGTATGAGCTCCGTTCAGAATACGGACTTTACGCTGTTTGTAAGGTTTATGATTATCTGTGATCAGGATTGGAAGTTCAGCTTTGTCTACCGGGAATTCATCTTTGATAGACTGTGGTCCTTCGATTACCCAGAAACCAAAGATTTCTCCTGTATCAATCAGGTTATCTTTGTAACCAAGTTCTTCACAGATTGCATCTGCTTCGTTTCTTGGGTATCCTGTAACGATACGGTCAACTAATGTAGAACAGAAAGTATTTTCTGTTTTTACCCAGTTGATGAAGTCTTCGCCAAGATTCCACTGCTTTGCATATTTGAGAACACATTTTTCAAGTTCTTTTCCGTTGTCATCGATCAGCTCACAAGAAAGAATGATGAATCCTTTTCCAGGCTCTGAACCGAATTTCTGGAAACGGCGATATAAGAACTGAGTCAGCTTTCCTGGATAAGAATTGGCAGGAGTATCTGCAAACTGGCAGGAAGGATCATATGCAATTCCTGCTTCTGTTGTGTTGCAGGCGATAAATCTTAAATCCGGATTTGATGCACATTCCAGTACAGATTCATAGTCTTTGTATGGGTTCAGGCATCGGCTTACACAAGAAATGACACGTTTTTTATTTACTTTCTGTCCGTCCTGAAATCCTCTGAGGAACAGTGTATAAAGACCTTCCTGCTCGTTGATCATATCAGTAAGACCAGGTGCGATTGGCTGGCAGAGGACAACCTTAGAGTTAAATCCAGCTTTTTCATTCATAACGTCGATGAAATAGTTAACAAATGCACGAAGGAAATTTCCTTCACCAAACTGGAGTACACGTTCAGGAGCATCTTCGAGAAGATAGCCTGAATAATTTTGTTCTTTTAATGTTTCATAAGAAAGTTTTTTCATGATTATTATATCCTTTCAATAAAGAGTGTTAAAAATGATAGTATTATTTGTTATTTGTGTTTTTAGAGTGTTACCCCTTGTTTAAAGATTGCCATGTCGTGGAATCCCGCTTCTTCAGATTTTGACTTCTTACCGGATGCAATATCAATGACAAAATCAAGTAACTGGTCTGCAAGTTCATCAGCCGGTGTATCATCAACGAGGACACCACAGTTAAAATCAATCCAGTTCTTCTTTTTCTGAGCAAGAAGATTATTAGAAGAAATCTTTACGGTTGGTACCGGACAAGCAAAGGGTGTTCCGCGTCCTGTTGTGAAAAGGACGATGTGTGCTCCGGAGGCAGCCAGGGCAGTCGCGGCAACAAGATCATTTCCAGGGGCACTTAAAAGGTTTAATCCTTTTGTACATACAGGTTCTCCATAAGCAAGCACACCTTTAACGGCAGCAGTACCGGATTTCTGTGTGCATCCGAGAGATTTATCTTCCAGCGTAGAAATTCCGCCTTTTTTATTTCCTGGGGATGGATTTTCATAAATGGTTTGTCCGTGACGTTTGAAATATTCTTTAAAATCATTGATGAGAGTTACTGTCTTATCGAAGAGTGCTTCGTCTTCACAACGATTCATAAGCAATGTCTCAGCACCAAACATCTCTGGAACTTCAGTGAGGATTGTAGAGCCTCCCATTGCAATCAGTCTGTCAGAGAATCCACCGACAGTTGGGTTGGCTGTGATGCCGGAAAGTCCATCGGAACCTCCACATTTCATACCAATCACAAGCTCACTGCAGCTGATAGGTTCTCTTTTAAACTGATTTGCATAAGCGGCAAGTTCACGTACAACTTCGATTCCGTCTGCAATTTCACCTTCACATTCCTGAGCAACAAGGAAACGGACACGTTTTGGATCGTATTCTCCGATATGTTTCTTTAATTCATCAATGTTGCTGTTTTCACATCCAAGTCCGAGAACAAGAACGCCGCCTGCGTTTGGATGGTTAACAAGATCAGCCAGAATCTGGCGAGTGTGATCCTGATCATCGCCCATCTGGGAACATCCATAAGGATGAGTAAAGGCAATGACTCCTTCTACATTCTCAGTTACAAATGCCTGCGAGCCTTTTTCAATTGCCTGAGCTACGTTGTTTACGCATCCGACAGTCGGAATGATCCAGACCTCGTTGCGGACTCCGGCACGTCCGTCATTTCTTCTGTATCCATTGAAGAAACGGGATTCTTTTTCAGCAAGTGGAGCTGTTTCTTTGTTATATGTATAAGTAAGAAGATCTCCGAGTCCTGTTTTCATGTTATGAGTATGGATCCAGGAACCTTTCGTGATGTCAGTTTTAGCAACTCCGATGGAATTTCCATATTTAATGATTGAGTCCCCTTCGGTGATGTTTGTTAAAGCAAATTTGTGTCCCTGAGGGATGTCTTCTGTTAATACTACTATCTGATCGTCGATTTGAATTTCTGTTCCTTTCTTTAAAGGAGACAGTGCAACTGCGACTGTATCAGCAGGATGGATTTTAATAAATGGTTTCAAAGGTTAATTAATCCTCCTTCCAATATTTTAGAACTGTTAAATGCAATTACTCACAAATATGTAAGAGCTTACATATAAAGTATAACGAAATAGGAAAAAGGTCAATATCAAAATGGAAAAAACAAGTGGATTTGTGAAAAAGAGACAAAAATAGAAGGAAAATATTGTGGAAAAATAAAGGGAAAATGTTTGCATTATGCAATTGGAAAGAGTATACTATAGCTGTCTGTGTAAGAGCTTACAAAAACAGAGACGAAATAGGAGAAAACAAACATGAAAGCATTTATGGATAAAGACTTTTTATTATCTTCAGAAACATCACAGAAACTTTTTCACGAGTATGCAGAGAATATGCCAATCGTAGACTATCACTGCCATATTAACCCACAGGAAATAGCAGAAGATAGAAAGTTTGAAAATATTACACAGGTATGGCTTGGCGGAGATCATTACAAATGGCGTCAGATGCGCTCAAATGGAGTGGATGAATATTATATTACAGGTGGTGCAAGTGACCGCGAAAAATTTCAGAAATGGGCAGAGACTCTTGAAAAAGCAATCGGAAATCCTCTGTATCATTGGAGTCATTTAGAGTTGCAGAGATATTTCGGATATACAGGACATTTGTGCGGAGAGACAGCAGAAGAAGTATGGAATCTGTGTAATGCAAAATTACAGGAAGATGGAATGTCTGTAAGAAATCTGATCCGTCAGTCAAATGTGAAATTAATTTGTACTACAGATGATCCGGTAGATTCTCTGGAATGGCATAAAAAACTGGCAGAGGATGATACTTTTGAAGTTCAGGTACTTCCAGCATGGCGTCCGGATAAAGCTATGAATCTGGAAAAACCAGAATATGCAGATTATATGAAAACTCTTTCGGAAGTAAGCGGAATCGAAGTAAAAGATTTTGCTACTATGAAAAAAGCTATTTTGAACAGAATAGATTTCTTTGCTTCTATGGGCTGCTCTGTATCAGACCATGCATTGGAGTATGTAATGTACGCACCTGCTACAGAAGAGGAAGTTGATGCAATTTTCAAAAAAGCATTGGCAGGTGAAAGCATCACGCGAGAAGAAGAAATGAAATTTAAGATGGCATTTATGCAGTTTGTTGCAAGAGCTTATCATAAGAGAAACTGGGTAATGCAGATTCATTATGGATGTAAACGTGATAATAATGCGTTGATGTATGCAAAACTCGGTCCGGATACAGGATTCGACTGCATTAATAACTATGCACCAAGTGCACAGACAGCAGACTTCCTGAATTCTCTGATTGCAACAGACGAGCTTCCAAAGACAATTTTGTATTCTCTGAATCCATGTGATAACGAAGCTATCGGAACAATTCTCGGATGCTTCCAGGGAACAGAGACAGCAGGTAAAATCCAGCAGGGAGGTGCATGGTGGTTCAACGATCACAAGACAGGTATGATCGCTCAGATGACATCTCTTGCAAACTTAGGGCTGTTATCAAACTTTGTTGGGATGTTGACAGACTCCAGAAGTTTCTTGTCTTACACAAGACACGAGTATTTCAGAAGAATTCTCTGCGAACTGATTGGAGGATGGGTTGAGAACGGAGAATATCCTGCAGATTATAAAGTGCTTGAGCAGATTGTAAAAGGTATTTCTTATAACAATGCGGTGAAGTATTTTGGATTTGATGTGAAATAGTTTCAAGGTTGAAATAACGAGAAATTTACGTTAAAATTTATCTGTAGGGTCGTTTATGAAAGATAAAGCCATTCATGGATGACAGAAATTAGAAAGAGAGGACACGACGATTAATATATATGATATAGCAAAGCTTTCAGGTGTGTCCATTGCGACCGTATCCAGAGTGGTAAATGGAAGTCCGAGAGTCAGCGAAAAAACAAAACAAAAAGTATTGGCTGTAATGAAGGAAAATGATTACACGCCGAATGTCTTTGCGAGAGGACTTGGACTTGATTCAATGAAAACAATAGGAATTATTTGTCCGAATATTGCAGATAGTTATATGGCGAAAGCGGTTGCGTATCTTGAGAGTAGTTTACATAGTTATGGATATGACTGTATTTTAGGATGCAGCGGTTTTGGTCAGGAAGAAAAACAAAATTATGTGAATATGCTTTTGTCAAAGAGAATTGATACTCTGGTACTTGTCGGTTCTACTTATGCAGGAAATGGAAAAGATGAGTATGATACGGATTATATCCGGGAAGCAGCAGAAAAAACTCCTGTTTTTATGATTAATGGGCGTGTCAGAGGAGACAATATATATTGTGCGTGTGCAGATGATTATCAGGCAACTTATGAGGTGACAAAGGCTTTGATCAGACGTGGGCGTAAGAGAATTCTGTTTATGTATGATTCGGATTCTTTCAGTGGAAGAAAGAAAAGAGAAGGGTACGAAGCAGCATTGGCGGAAGCAAATTATCCGGTAAGAGGTGAACTTAAGTTCCGTACAAAGAATGATATTGAATATACGAAAAATTTATTATTGGAATATAGTAATCTTGAGTTTGACAGTGTTGTTGCAACAGATGATGCAATGGCAATCGGAGCAGTGAAATATGCGAAAGTAAAAGGATTATCAGTGCCGGAAGAACTCACAATCACAGGTTATAATAATTCAATCATGGCTGTTAGTTGTGAGCCGGAATTGACATCGGTAGATAGTAAACTGAATGTACTGTGTAAGACAACGGTAGATCATATGATCAGCCTTCTGGAGAAGCAGGAAGAGATTGAGAAGAATGTGGTTGTACCTTGCGAGATCGTGAAGCGGTGCACATCGGATTTTTAAACAAAAAGAGGACCAAATAGACCATTGGGGACGGAGTTTTCCGGCTTTTTTCTACAAAAAAGCCGGAAAACTCCGTCCCTTTTTGGTCTACTGATTGGTAATCTGTCCATCCTTCATCAATATAAGTTTTCCATCGAGGCTTGTTGCCTCTTCATAGTTGTTGGTGACGTAAAGTACGGTCAGATTTAGTTCTTTATTGATTCTTTGAATATCCTGTAGCATATCAGCACGAAGTTCGTCGCTGCCGTGAGCGAAATCTTCATCTACAAGTAAAACTTTTGGATGGCAGACAGTGGCACGGCAAAGTGCGATCTTCTGCTTTTGAGCATCTGTTAATTCTGTTACTTTTTTATTTAAAACATCCTCAATACCAAAAAATTTCACAGCGGTTTTTACGCGTGTGTCAATGACATTGCGAGGCATGTTACGAAGTTTTAAGCCAAGTGCAATATTTTCATAAGCACTTAAGTATCCATAAAGACGATAATTTTGGAATGCCATTGCAAGTTTACGATCTCTAGGTAAAATGTCATTTAATAATTCATCACCGAGATAGATTTGACCGGAAGATGTATCTTCCAGACCTCCGATCATTCGTAAGATGGTAGATTTTCCGCATCCGCTTGGACCATGAAATGTTACAAATTCGCCGTCATCAATTGTAAGAGAAACATCCTTGACGGACACAAAACCATTCGGATATATTTTATTTAAATTTTTTAGAGTAATACTTGCCATAAGGATTACCTCCCCAGTTAAAATAAATTTATTACTACATATAAATTTCAATCTGCAGTAATATAGAAAATGAGTAAAAACACTTGCATTTGATAGCTTTATTCTACTACAATCATGTAAGGAAGACAATTATGGAGTCTATATAAAAAATGAAAATTTGATTAACCAAGAGATACAAAGGAATGAATGAAGGGAAAGAGATAACGATGTTATACGATGAGATTATAAATATAGTGACACTTGCAGGGGAGATGATTTTACAGGCGCATGAAGAAGAATTAACGATATATGATAAAGCAGGAATATCTAATTTTGTGACAAAGCATGATAAAGATGTACAGTCTTATTTAATCCACAATTTAAGAATTATTCTTCCAGAAGCTAATTTTCTGGCGGAAGAAGATGGAATTCAACAAGAATTGGGTGAAGGATATTGTTTTATTATTGATCCGATAGATGGTACGACTAATTTTATTTTTGACTACAAGCATAGCTGTATTTCGGTAGGACTGGCATATCGTGGGAAGATGCAGTTTGGTTGTGTATACAACCCATATACAAGAGAAATGTATACTGCGGTAAAAGGAGAGGGAGCAAAACTCAACGGTAAGGAAATCCATAGTTCAGATAAAGGACTTTCAGAGAATATTGCAGCCTTCGGCTGTGCTCGTTATCAGACAGAGGACACAGACAGAATATTTGATTATGCAAAGAAATTGTATTTAAACAGTCTTGGAATCCGAGAAGGGGGTTCAGCTGCACTTGATATTTGCAGGGTTGCTTCAGGAGCAAACGGGGTATATGTAGAATTAATGTTGCAGCCGTGGGATTATGCGGCGGCATCGTTGATCGTAATGGAAGCAGGAGGATTTATATCTACGGCAGAAGGTGGTTTGATTTCTTTGGAACAGCCAAGTTCGATTCTGGCAGCAGGACGCACATGCTGGAAAGAAGCGATGAAGTTACTGAGCTGATTAAGGAACTTTTGTTTAAGAGAATCATTTAGAAAAGGTGGAATCAATTTAAGAGCAAAAATTGTTTCGTGGAAAATATCCAATACTGTGATGTTATAAAAACAATATCTATTCTGATATTAAATATATATAGTTAATAAAGAGAGGTGCATATGCTATGCCAGGTATACTCGTGGTTGAAGATGATGAAAATTTAAATCGTGGAATTACATTCTCACTGAAAAAATCCGGATATGAGGTTTTTTCAGCAGAATCAGTGAAAAAAGCGAAAAGAATTGCAAGTGATAATAATGTGGATATTACCATTTGTGATGTGAATCTTCCGGATGGAAATGGACTGGAATTTGTAAGGTGGATGAGATGCAGTCAAAATACATACATTATCTGCCTTACGGCACTAGATCAGGAGATGGATCAGGTTATGGGATATGAAGCAGGGGCAGATGATTATATTACAAAGCCGTTTAGTCTTTCGGTACTTCTTTTGAAAATAGAAGCACATTTCCGCCGCAGACAGGAGAAAACGGAAACCGGAAAGATGATTTCGGGAGATATCGTATTTATCGCAGGAGAAATGAAAGTCCTGATAAAGAGTCGTGAAATCAGTCTGACAAAAACGGAGTTGAAAATGCTGACTTTTTTTCTTCAGAATCCGAAACAGATTCTTTCAAAAACACAAATATTGGAAAATATGTTTGATCTGGAAGGGGATTTTGTGGATGAAAATACAATCGCTGTCAATATCAGAAGACTCCGTGAGAAAATCGAAGACAATCCGGCTGCACCGGTCTATATAAAGAATATCAGAGGTCTTGGGTATATATGGAATCAGGAGGTAAGGCAGTGACAAAGAGATATCGCAAGAAGATTACAGTAGTGCTCTCCTTGGTATTACCTGTCATAGTATTGTTTGCAATATTAAATTGCTTTACCACGTATGTGTTTTATGAAGATTATAAATATAAAATGAATCTTATGACAGAAATTGCAGCAAAGGAAAAATTTTCCGGGCTGGATGCTGTTTCGGAATTGCTTAAGGATAAGGATATTGAAACCAACGAACAGGGAAGGCGATTATTGGAGCAATATGGATACTGGGGAAATAAAGGGAATGTGTTTTATTCGCAATTCCGGCATCAGGTTATGGTGACCGGTGCCGTAAGCACTATGATATGCGTACTTTTTTTGACTTTTTTATTTTATTGGAAGAAAAAAGAAGATGCGTGTCATCAGAAAATTTTAGACCAGTTGGAAGAAATTCTGATCAGATTCCGTGAAAATAAATTTGATGATTTACTGAAGACGGAAAATCCCGCAGAACTGGAAAAATTGAATGACCAGCTTGAAGCAATCGGACATCATATTCAGTTGCTAAAGGAAGAAGCACGAGCAGAAAAAGAGAGCACGAAAGAAATGGTTTCTGATATCTCTCACCAGTTAAAGACACCGGTTGCAGCTTTGGATACATGTTTTAGTGTGCTGATGCAGAATGACTTAAGTGCCACAGAACAGGAGGAGTTTCGTATTCGTTGTCGGAGTGCTCTGGATGGACTGGAGACATTATTGCAGTCGCTTCTTGAAATATCCAAGATGGAAACTGGACTGATTCAGATTAATAAGAAAAAACTTCCGCTTATGGATACTGTCATATCTGCTGTGAACCGCACTTATCCTAAAGCGGATGAGAAAGAAATTGAATTCGTTTTTGACTATGAAAAAGAGCTGGAAACATGCACGATTATGCAGGATAAAAGGTGGCTTGGTGAAGCTGTGATCAACGTTCTGGATAATGCAATCAAGTACAGTCCGTGTGGTTCAAAAATATTTATCCGGTTACAAAAAAGAAACGATTTTGTAAGAATGGAAATTGAGGATCAGGGAATTGGTATTCCGCAGAATGAGTATCACAAAATTTTTCAACGATTTTACAGAGGAAGTTCCAGGGAGGTCATGGAAAAGAGTGGTACAGGAATCGGACTTTTTCTATCGAGAGAAATTATCGAAAAACACGCAGGTACGATTACGGTAACCTCCGGCAAAAAGAAAAAAGGAAGCACGTTTGTGATTCAATTACCATATGTTGGTTAAATTTTAAGTGGGCAGAAATCTTACAATTCTGTAAGACTTCTGCTCGTTTTTTGAAAGTGAAATGAAAGATTATCCTGATACAATTTGGATGTAGGTTGAAAAGGTACACTTTACAGAATTGAAAAGGAGGTAGCACATTGAGTGTGATATTAGAAACTAAGCAGCTTTGTAAGTTTTATGGCACAGGTGAGAATCAGGTCAAAGCGGTCAATCAGGTGGACATTCAGATTGAGCAGGGAGAATTTGTCGCAATTGTCGGAAAGTCAGGTTCCGGTAAAAGTACATTACTTCATATGCTTGGAGGGCTTGACACCCCTACAAAAGGCAGTGTTACTTTAGCCGGGAAAGATTTATACAGGATGAAGGAAGATGCCCTTGCCGTTTTCCGCAGAAGAAAAATCGGATTTGTTTTTCAGGCATTTAATCTGGTTTCATCTGTTAATGTCTGGGAAAATATTGTACTGCCACTGGGGCTGGATGGAAGAAAAGTGGATGAAGCGTATGTAAATGATATCATTGCAACTCTGGGGATTGAAAACCGGATTTATAATCTGCCAAATCAGTTATCCGGAGGACAGCAGCAGAGAGTAGCAATTGCAAGAGCACTGGTGAATCGTCCGGAAATTATATTTGCAGATGAGCCGACAGGAAATCTTGATTCTAAGACCAGTGATGAGGTAATCGCCCTGCTTAAGATGACAGCAAAAAAATATGGACAGACAATTGTAATGATTACCCATGATGACGAAATTGCACAGGTCGCTGACCGTATTCTGGTGATTGAGGACGGACAGGTGGTGGATTTCAGATGAAGACAATAAGCAGGATTGCATATAGCAATGACAAAAAGAACAAGACAAGAAGTATACTGATTATGATGTCCATATGTCTGACCACGATGCTGCTTGTGATTATCAGTACTGTGGGAAATGGAATGATACGTTTGCAGAAAAGTCAGGCGGCAGGCTCATATGGAAGCAATTATGGTCTGTTTGTTGCAGCAGATGCCTCGCAGTTAAAGGAAGTAAGCCGCCGTGCAGAAATAGATGCAATAGGAATTATGTGTACAGAAGGCATCATAAAAGGCAATGAAAACGGCGGGTTTGTCTGCATGGATGAGACTGCAAGAAAAATGCTTCCCTATAATAAGGAATATGAGTTAAAGGAAGGAAAGTATCCGGAAAAAATGCAGGAAATTGCCGCCGGAAGAGCTTTTTTTCGTGCAATGGGATATGATGATGTAAAGGTCGGAGATACGGTTACACTGGATTACCGTGCAGGGATGCGGTCAGAATATAAGCCGGAAGAGTTTGTTGTCAGCGGAATCCTATATGACCGGGATGAGTATACCATCGAGGCATCTTATGTTGCTTTCGGGTCACAGGAGTTTTATGATGAGCACGTCGCAGAGAATGACAGACAGTATAATATTTATTTTACTTTAAATGATTCTGCAAATGTATCTATGAATAATATTGAACCGGTTATAAAGCAGATTGCAGCATCTTGTGGAATCGAAGAAAAAAACGTTATAGTCAATGATCTCTATTTGCAATGGGTCTTGCAGCCGAGTTATGAAACGATTGCGGTATGCGGGGTTTTGATTCTTGCAATTGTACTTTTCTCTGTTGTGGTCATTTATAATATTTTTCAGGTCGGTATTGCCAACAAGATACAGGAGTATGGAAAAATCAAGGCTCTGGGAGCGACAAAAAAGCAGATGAAACAACTGATCTTCAGAGAGGGCATTTTTTTGACATTTTTTTCAATACCAGTTGGATTGCTTTTTGGCTTTCTGATTGCAAAATGCGGTTTTAACTGGCTGGTAGAACAGGGAAACCTTGTATCAACCCAAACTGGCTCTATGGGAGTTCAAAATCAGCAGGTGCCTCTGTTTTCCCTGCCTGTTATGCTTCTCTGTATTTTCGTATCATTTCTTACCGTTGCTTTGGCACTGCGCAAACCAATGAAAATTGTTTCACGGATTTCACCTATCGAAGCAACACGGTATTTAGAAAATGCAGAAACACACAAAAAAAGAAAACGAAATGGCAGAAAAAATGTCACCGTGTTTTCTATGGCAATGGCAAATGTAATGGGTAACCAAAAAAGAACCATTGGTACCATCCTCACACTGGGGCTTTCCTGCGCATTGTTTGTGATTATTTCTAATTATGTGGGAAATATTGACACGGAGCATGAAGCACGTCTTTCCGTTAATCATGGACAATTTGAACTGCAGCTTGACTATTCTGCTGAGTATGATGAAAGATATCCGGAGAATAATCTGGATACGATTCTGACGGATGATCCATTGAATGATTCGCTGATTGAAGAAATCAAAAGCATTCCGGGAGTGACAGATGTCATGACGAGAGAGATTGTCTCTGTAAATCTGAACGGAACAAAATTTCCGGCTGCTGTTGTGAGTAAAAAGGATTTTGATTTTATGCGCCAGGACGGGGATATTGGCTCTATGGACTATGATCAGGCGGTAAAGAATGGTGAAATTTTCTTTGGCTGGTCGATGTGGATGGAACAAGATGGATATGCTCCGGGTGAATCCATTGCATTTGACTTTGAGAATGGAAGTGGAACCTATACCTATCAGGGAAAGATTGCAGGATCCTTTGTAAGTGCGGACACTTACCTTGTCATTCCGGAAGGCGTATACCGTTCCATGAATCCGAGAGGAACAGCCTATGGCTATCTGTGGGTGGACTGTGACAAAAAAGATGTGGCATCTGTGGAGCAAAATCTGAATACATTGATTTCTAATACTTTGCATATAAAAATGGATACTTATCATGCGCAGTTACAATCTGCAGAATTCTCAGCTCGCACGATGAAGCTTGGCTGTTATCTGTTTATGGCGGTTGTAGGATTCATCGGTTTTATGAATATGGCAAACACCATGATCATGAATATTACGACAAAAAAGCAGGAATATGGTGTATTACAGGCTGTGGGTATGACAAATAAACAATTAAATTTATGTCTGCAGTTACAGGGACTGATTTTTACGGTTGGCACTATATGTGTAGCTTTGATCATTGGTCTGCCACTCGGCTATGCATTATTTTCCTATGCAAAACATAATGGAATATTTGGAATGAATGTCTATCATGTTCCAATTACACCAATTCTTGCTATGATCTTTCTGGTCGGTCTTTTGCAGATTGTGCTTTCCCTCGTTTTAAGCAGTAATCTGAAAAAGGAAACGCTGGTTGAAAGAATAAGGTATCAGGGATAGCAGTAATGAGAGTAGGTAGAATCTACAAGGTGGAATAAATGAATAAAATACCGCAGAATATAGAGCTCATCCAACTCATAGAATAGAAGTAACTCTATAGTCTGCGGTGTTTTTATGTCTTTTTTTAGGGGAATACAAGAAAATAAAATAGAGAAAGGAAAAAAGAACGTTAATTATATAACAGCGCGAAAAATAAAAGCATTTTCAGTAATTGCCGGCACAATAGGAATACTGTTACTATCCGGCTGTCAATCACAGACATCTTCTGGCCAGGACCGGCGATTCCGACAATTTACAAAGCAACTGTTCTGTCAGGAATTATCGTCAAATACGATAAGTTTACATTACACATTGAAAAATCCGAAAGAGTATGATATTCGGGAAAATGAAGTGACTTTTGGGACATTTCCGACAGATAATAAAAATCTACTTGCATCGGTGGAAAACTTAGAAGAAGTGTTGAAAACTTTTGACTACAACAAACTGTCGGTGGAAAACTCTTTAACTTATGATGTTTTGAAATGCTATTTAAATATGACAGAGCGTGATGCAGATTATATTTTGTATGACGAGCCTATGGGATTGGTCAGTGGTGTGCAGACACAGTTACCGGTTATCTTATCAGAATATCCGTTTTATGAACAGTCTGATGTGGATACATATTTACAGTTGATGAAAACAACACCGGAGTATTTTGCATCGTTGCTAAAATTCGAGCAGAAAAAATCAAAGGCCGGTTTATTTATGTCGGATAAAATGGCAGAGCAGGTAATCGAGCAGTGCAAGGCATTTCGAGATATGGAAGAAAATAATTATTTGTATTCTACATTTGCAGAGAGGGTTCAGACAGTAACTTCTCTTTCGGATAAACAAAAGAGTGACTATATACAGAAAAATGCCAGAATGATAAAGGAATATGTACTTCCGGCATATGACAAGTTGATTTGTGAGATAGAAAAATTAAAAGGAAGTGGAAAAAATGAGCAGGGCTTGTGTTATTTGCCAAGGGGAAAAGATTACTATGAACAGGTAGTGGAGGCTTCAACCGGTTCAATGCGTTCAGTCGAGGAAATCCGGGATATGACGAGGCGGCAAATGACGGAAGACTTAGAGGCAATGGAGCGGGTGATGAAGATTTCCGAAAAAGAAGTCAATGCGTCTATTCCACAGAATCCGACTTCTATCTTGCAGGATTTACAGACGAAAATAACAACTAGTTTTCCAAAACTTCCGGATACGACATATGAAGTGAAATATGTTCCAAAGGCGATGCAGGAGCACTTAAGTCCGGCATTTTATATGATACCTGCAATTGATGCATATAATGAAAATGTTATTTATGTAAATGAAGCACAGATAGGAAATACAATGGCTTTGTTTACGACATTGGCACACGAAGGATATCCGGGACATTTATATCAGACAGTTTATTTTGCAAATACAAATCCTGATCCCATCCGTACAATTTTAAATTTTGGAGGATATGTAGAAGGATGGGCAACTTATGCGGAAATGTGCAGTTATTATCTTGCACCGCTGACAAAGGATCAGGCAACGTTGTTGCAGAAAAATAGTTCAATCGTATTAGGGCTTTATACTCTTGCGGATATCGGAATACATTATGATGGATGGAGCAGGGAAGATGCAATTGCATTTTATAAAAAATATGGAATTGGCGATGAGGATAATATAAATCGAATTTATGATCTGATATTAGGAAGCCCTGGAAATTATTTGAAATATTATGTGGGTTATGTGGAATTTCTGGAATTAAAAAAAGACTGGGTGAAAGAATACGGAAGTCAGGCATCACAAAAAGAATTTCATAAGGCTGTGCTGGATGTTGGACCGGCACCATTTAAAGTGGTGGAAAAGTATATTGGAAGGGAGCTTGATAAATGAAGCGATTAGGGGCAGGGATGATATTTATATAATAAAAAAAGGGGAAAAAAGGACATTTTTTAACTTCTAATAGACAATCTTGGCTAAATGCTGAAAATGGGATGCATAAGACAGATTATGTGATACAATGTAGCCAATTAATAATCTGTGAAAGGCGGTAATAACATGTTAGAAGAACTGAAAAAACGGGTATATGAGGCCAATATGCTTTTGCCAAAGTATAAACTGATTACATTTACATGGGGAAATGTAAGTGAGATAGATCCGGAGACTGGATATTTTGCAATCAAGCCAAGTGGAGTGGAGTATGATGAACTGACACCTGACGATATGGTTATCATGGATCTGGAGGGAAATAAAATCGAAGGAAAATACAATCCATCCTCAGATACTGCTACACATATCGAAATTTATAAAGGAATGCCGGATGTAAAGGGAATTGTGCATACACATTCTCCATGGGCAACAAGCTGGGCACAAGCAGGAAGAGGAATTCCTTGTTATGGAACAACACATGCTGATTATATGTATGGAGAAATTCCATGTGTTCGAAATTTGACAAAGGAAGAAATCGAAGAAGCTTACGAGAAGAATACGGGAGTTTTGATCGTAGATCATTTTAAAGATACAGAATATATGGCAATGCCGGCAGTATTGTGCAAAAATCATGGAACATTTACATGGGGCAAGAATGCAAAAGATGCTGTACACAATGCGGTTGTATTGGAAGAGGTTGCGAAGATGGCGGCCAGAACAGAGATGCTGAATCCGCAGGTACAGCCGGCTCCACAGGAATTACAGGATAAGCATTATTATCGTAAGCATGGGGCGAATGCTTACTATGGGCAGAAATAGGTGGAGCGATGATGGATTTACTTTTCTGGGATCTGATGTATCTATATTCTGGGTTTATTTGCTGTCGCAGATGCCTTCCCCCATATCCTTTGAGTTCTATTTACTTCATAAAATGAGCCAATACATTACTTACAAAAAATTGATATAAGAAATTCGAGCTCTTATGTGTCTCCCGCTCATGGAATCTGAGCAAGAATTCTTATATCAATTTTTTGTAAGGAACGTCTTGCAACTTAGTGAACTAAATAGCAAGAAGCTCTTGACAATTCAAAAAAATTTGCTATAATAACTCACGTTGAAAAAATAATAATTTTAGTACAAATGGTAGTGAAATAACGGCGGGTGCTGTTCAAGCGAAAGTTTGGATCAGCATCCGTTTTTTGTCGAGAAAGTTTCATGGCAGAGATATCTGCATGAAAGAGTATCTGTAAAATGTCTGAAATGATACCGTGAAATAAGCTGTCTGGATTAGGAGGAGAAAAATGCCACAGAATAAGAGAGAGAGTTTAATTTTTACGATCATGATGTGTTTCACAATGGTTTTTGTAATGAGTATTTATAATGTTTCGCTTCATATGGGAGGTCTGTCTATGAAGTCAGTGCAGCAGGCATGGCTGGGATTTCCGATTGCATATATTTTTGCAATGTGCTGCGACTGGTTTGTTGTGTCAAAAGCTGCGAAAGGCTTTGCATTCCGTTTTCTTGTGAAACCGGGCGATAACGGTTTGAAAATTGCAATCTGTGTATCTTGCTGTATGGTAATCCCAATGGTTATCATTATGTCTTTATATGGTGCGTTGGAAGTTGCAGTAAGTCAGGGGTTATGGAGTCAGGTAGGAATCATTTGGCTGACAAATATTCCGAAGAACTTTATAGTTGCACTGCCATTGCAGTTGCTGATCGCTGGACCACTTGTAAGAAAAGTATTCCGTACATTGTTCCCGGAAGGAAAAGTATTAGCATAATAGAATAAAAAAGGAAAATGACCTCCAATAACTACATTTAGAGTGAAGAGTGTAGTTATTGGAGGTTTTATATTTTCAATGATACAACAAAAGTTTCTGTTTAAGGAAACACATCTAATAATATGTCGGATTCTCAAAAAGAAACAACATGGACTTTCTATATTTGTTTCGTTACACTTATTTTAGAGTAAACAATTGTGTGAAACGAAAAGGAAGTATAACGATATGAGAATCAGCCAATTAAGAGTAAATAACGTGGAACATCCATTGGGATTTCAAGTAGAATCACTGAGTTTTTCGTGGAAAGTGGAAGAGGCGGGAAGTGCAAAAAAAATGCAGTCAGCCAGAATACGAATCTTTCAGGGAGAAGAGCAAATCTATGACAGCGGAGAAGATGAGAATGCGAACAGCACAGATTATCAGGTGAAGATGGAACTGCAGCCAAGAACTCGTTATACATGGAGTGTGGAAGTAAAGGCAGACAATGGAGAAAGTGCAAAAGCAGAGTCTTATTTTGAAACCGGTAAAATGAAAGAAAGCTGGACAGCCAAATGGATTGCACCGCAGATAGAGGATGAGGATATCCATCCGATTATGTGGAAAACTTTCGAAGCAAGTCTGGAGGATGTGAATAAATCCGCAAGATTATATATGTGTGGTCTGGGAGTATATGAAGTATATATCAATGGAAAAAAGGTCGGAAAAGAGTATTTGGCTCCGGGATATCACTCTTATGATTTTCATTTACAGGTACAGACGTATGATGTGACGAAATATCTGCAGGCAGGTGAAAATGAGATTGCGATCTGGCTTGGAGATGGATGGTTTAAGGGACGACTTGGATTTGACGGTGGATATACAAATCTATACGGAGAGTATTGCTGTGCAATTGGAGAATTGTATCTCGGAACAGAAACAAACCCAACCGTATGTACGGATGAAAGTTGGGAATATTGTAAATCTCCAATTCTGGAAAATAATATTTATGATGGTGAAGTGTATGATGCCAGAGTTGAAGAGACATTAAAAGAACAGGCTAAATGGAAAAAAGTGGCACTTCGAAGTCCGGAGAAATGTGGTGCTCTCGGTGACAGATATAGTCTTCCGATAGTAAAACATGAAGAATTCCATCCGGAACTCATTCAGACACCGAAGAAGGAAATGGTATTGGATTTCGGACAGAATCTGACCGGTTGGGTGGAGATTGACGCAGAACTTTCAAAAGGAATGACAGTGACGTTGTCTGCATCGGAAATTCTTCAGGATGAATGTTTCTATCGGGAAAATTTAAGAACTGCAAAGGCAGAGTTTACTTATATCTCAAACGGGAAAAAAGCACATGTAAGGCCACATTTCACATTCTATGGATTCCGTTATATGAAAGTAGAAATTAAATCCTTGGATGGAAAAGATGTTACGGAAGAATGGATTACTAAGATTTCATTTGCAGCATATCATCTGAGAAGTGATTTTGAACAGATTGGAGAGATTACAACCGGTGACAGTAAAGTAAATCAGTTGTTCTCCAATGCATTGTGGGGACAGAAAGACAATTTTCTGGATGTACCGACAGACTGCCCGCAGCGTGATGAACGCCTCGGCTGGACAGGAGATGCACAAATCTTTTCGGAAACAGCATGCTATAACATGTATATGCCGGCATTTTATCGGAAATATTTGTGGGATATGCGTGCAGAACAGAGTGTATTGGAGGGTTCGGTTCCAAATGTTGTACCTCGTTTAAAGGAGGGAATGGTATCAGAACATGGTTCGTGCCCGTGGGCTGATGCAGGGGTGATTATCCCATGGAATGTATATCGACAGTATGGAAATCGGACATTACTTGCGGAGTGTTATCCGGGTATGAAAGCATGGGTGGATTGTCAGCGAAAGAAAGAAGAAGCACTTGGTGGTGCACATTTGATTAAGAATGGATTTCATTTTGCTGACTGGCTGGCACTGGACAATGAACAGCCGGGGCCATTTGGTGCTACAGATCCACTTTATATTGCAAGTGCTTATTATTATAAAGATGTTAGGATCGTTGCAGCGTCAGCGGAGATTATAGGTAAAGCCGAGGAGGCAGAAGAATATCAGAGATTATCAGGTGAGATTTTGAAAGCGATTCGGGCAACTTACTTTGATGAAAATGGACTGTGTAACTGCAAGACACAGACCGGTTCCGCAATTGCAATCATGTTTGAATTAAATCCAACCGAAGAGGCAAGACAGCAGGAAGGAAATGTACTGGCACAAAGAGTTGAGGAGAATCATGGACATCTGAATACCGGATTTGTCGGAACAACGATGTTGTGTCCGGCACTTACTGAGACAGGACATCATGATATAGCAGTACAATTACTTCTCAATGAGGAATATCCGGGCTGGTTGTATAGCGTGAACATGGGAGCTACTACAATCTGGGAGCGTTGGAATTCGGTTATGCCGGATGGACATTTAAATAAGGATGGTATGAATAGTCTAAATCATTATAGTTACGGAAGTATCGAAGCCTGGATGTATGGAGAAGTGTGTGGTATCAGACCTGTTGAAGCCGGGTTTAAGAAAGCTGAGATTACACCTCATGCGGACAAACGTCTAGGATATGCAGAATGTATATTGGATACTGCAGCGGGATGTTATAAGAGTGGTTGGAAATATGAAGGTGATACAGTTGTATATCGCGTGGAAGTTCCATTTGATGCAGAGGCAGAATTCCGTGTAGAAGGAATGGATTTACAAAAATTGGGAGCCGGAACATATGTATTTGAAGTGAAGGAGTAGCAAAGTGATGAAAACAACAGAAATTAATATTCGTGACCCATATATTCTTGTACATGGAAGTAAATATTATTTATATGGAACAAGAAGTGCAACCTGCTGGGGACCGGCAGATGGGTTTGATTGTTACGTGAGTGAAGATAAGGAAAATTGGGAAGGTCCGATTGAGATTTTCCATAGACCGGAAGGCTTTTTTGCAGATCAGAACTACTGGGCACCGGAATGTATTTATTATGAAGAGGCATTTTATCTGATTACAACGCTTGGGGGTTCGGACAGAAAAAAAGGAATTTATGTATTACGTTCAGAGCAGCCGACAGGACCTTTTGAAGTGTACAGTGAACGGATTACACCAGAGGATTGGGCATGTATTGATGGAACGGTATACATTGAACAGGGAGTACCATATTTGATTTTCTCGCATTCTTTTGAAGACACGCCGGATGGAGATATGTGTCTTTTGAAAATGTCATCGGATTTAAAACAGGCAGAGGGAGAGCCGGTGACATTATTCTCTGCGGCAGAGGCAGTGTGGGCGAAGCCGGTTCCATTTGCAAAAGCAGAGTTTGGAATGGACGGAGACGTATACTTTACGGATGGGCCATGTGTGATGAAGATGGAAGATGAAAAGCTCTATATGACATGGTCGAGCTGGAGCACTTGTGGATATGCGGTTGGAGTAGCAGTATCAGATAGCGGTAAGGTGGAAGGCCCTTGGAGACAGTTGGAAGAGCCACTGTTCCCGGAGAATGGTGGTCATGGCATGTTGTATAAAGATGATGACAGTATGAAATTTACGTTGCATTATCCAAATGATAAATATCAGGAGCGACCAATTTTCAGAACGGTTGTTTTAAAAGATGGAAAATTAAAGTTGGAGGAAAGATAGATGATAGAGCAGAAATGGAATGAAGATTGGAAGTTTTGGGTAGATAAAGACTCATTTGCATTGGTGTGGGACATCCCGGAAATTGCAAGAGATATCACTCTTCCTCATGATGCAATGATTGAAAAACCGGCGAATCCGGACAGCTTAAATGGCGGAAATACAGGATTCCGTGACGGAGATGTCTATACATATGTAAAAATGCTTCACGCACCGGAAGAATATAAAGAAAAAACAATGATGTTAAAATTCGAAGGCGTGTATATGAATGCATTCGTATATGTTAACGGACAGCTTGCAGCAAAGAGTCCGTTCGGGTATACAACGTTTTATGCACCGCTCAATGACTTCTTAAAATATGGGGAAGACAATGAAATCCGTGTGCAGGTGCGTGCCGGAGCGATGACAAACAGCCGTTGGTATTCAGGTGCTGGAATTTATCGAGATGTGTATCTTCTGGAATCCGGTCTTACGCATATTGTGCCGGAAGGTGTTCAGGTTAAAACAGAAAATGCAGATGAGACATATGCGACATTAAAAGTTGCAACAGAACTGGAAAATAAAACGGCAGTTTCACAGGAGTTGACAGTAGAAACTGTAATTAAGGATGCCGATGGAAATGTTGTGGCAAAAGAGTGTACGGTTGCGACAATATTTGGACAGGAAACAAGAACGATCAAGCAGAGAATCCTGGTTGAGAAGCCGAGTCTTTGGAGCGCAGAGAATCCAACACTTTATACATATGAGACAAAAGTGTATGAGAATGCGGAAGGGAAAAATCTGTTGGATGAAGCAACAGGTACATTTGGTATCCGTACACTTGCGGTTGATGCAAAACGTGGATTCCGCGTTAATGGCAAAAGTGTAAACTTACGTGGCGGCTGTATTCATCATGACAGTGGACTTCTCGGAGCAGCTACCTATGAAGATGCTCAGTATCGTCAGATTCTGAAAATGAAAGAGGCTGGATTTAATGCAATCCGTATGTCTCATCATCCAATGGCTCCTGCTATGCTTCGTGCCTGTGATGAAATCGGTATGTATGTTATGGATGAAACATTTGACATGTGGAATCGTCTCAAATCCAACTACGATTATGGATTGTATTTCCAGGAATGGTGGGAAAAAGACGTGACTGCCATGGTGAGAAAAGATTATAACCATCCATCCGTTATTCTCTATTCTGTGGGAAATGAGATTCCGGAAATCGGAACAGATAAGGGCGCGCAGACTTGTCAGGAAATCAGTGACAAGATTCGTTCTCTGGATGATACAAGATATACGCTTGCATCTATCAATGGTGTATTTGCTGCAGGAGATGCGGTGGATCAGATTGTAGCTGATGTAGCTGCAAACTTAAGCGCGGAAGATAAAATTGACGGAAATGTAAATGACTTTATGTCCTTGATGGATGCACATATGGATGAAATCGTGGTACATGATGCAATCAGTAAACGACTGGAAAAAGCATGTGCAGGAATCGATGTTGCAGGATATAACTACATGACAGCGCGCTATGAAAAGGATGGAGAGACTTATCCGAACCGTGTTATTGTGGGAAGTGAGACATATCCACCGGAGATTGCAAGAAACTGGGAGCTCGTAGAACGTCTGCCACATGTAATCGGAGACTTTACATGGACAGGTTGGGATTATATCGGAGAAGCAGGTGTTGGTATTCCTGCATATAAATGGGGAGAAGGCGGATTTGGAGCCGGATTTCCTGCACAGTTAGCATATCCGGGAGATTTTGATATTACAGGTTTCCGACGTCCTGCGTCCTATTATAGAGAAGCAGTATTCGGACTTAGCAAGAAGCCATATATTGCAGTGCAGAACCCGACACATTATGGAGAATTCTTGATCAAAACTCCGTGGGTAATCAGCGATTCTACAGCAAACTGGAACTGGAATGGTATGGAAGGAAAACCAGCCATTGTGGAAGTATATGCACAGGGAGATGAAGTTGAACTGTTCTTAAATGAAACTTCACTTGGCAAGAAACCAGCCGGAAAAGAGGCAGGATTCCGTACATTATTTGAGACAACATATGAACCTGGAACACTGGTGGCTGTTTCTTATGAAAATGGACAGGAAATCGGAAGAAGTGAACTTGCAACTGCGGGAGCAGAGAGAGTACTTGCCGTAGAGCAGGAAGTATACGCCGGATTGAAACATTCAGAGCAGGAGCTGGTTTACGTTCAGGTTGAAATGCGTGATCAGAATGGTGTGTTGGCGGCAGACGATACTCAGAAAATCACACTGTCTGTTGACGGAGAGGTGGAAGTGCTTGGATTTGGAAGCGGTAATCCAAAACCGAACTATAACTTCAATGAAGGAGTGACAGAACTGTTCGGAGGACGTGCACAGATTATTATAAAGAAACCGGAAGAAGACGTAACATTGACAGTAACCACTGGGGACGGAGTTTGTGGCTCGATTCGTGTTCCGGGTGGAGCAAACTTTTAGATATTTGGTGGGACCATTTGGGGACGGAGATTAGGAGGCCATTTGGGGACGGAGTTAGTGGCTTTTTCGCAAGCAAAAAGCCACTAACTCCGTCCCCAAATGGCCCCCCTCCATGGTCCTGCAATGTCGCAATTTCCACTTTCAAATGTCCTCTGGTGCGCTGTTTACCAGAAATAATATTTGCTATGCTAAGCGCAGATACAACAAAAGCATACGGACGTGAGATGAAATATTTCTTAAAAAAGAAAGAATGTCGGATGTATATGAAAATATGTCGGGAATAAAAGATGAACAATAAAAAATGTCGTATTTCACTTAATTTTTTACATGTGAATATATGTCGGGTTGTAATACAATAAAGACATCTTAAGGGAGAGAAAGAAATCTCAACGTAAGTAAGTAAAATGAAAAGGAGTGTAGTAAAATGGCTAAAGAAAAGACAGTAAACACAGTCGTAAAAGACGAAATCGGCACAGCGTTTAAATGGTTCCATGCAACATCGGCAAACGGGGGAGCTATGTTGATGGCAGCTGTAATTGCCAGTTATTTCTCTGTGTATATGACAGATACATTGAAAATTCCGGCAGCAGCAGCGTCTGCTATTATGTTTGTAGCAACTTTATGGGATGCAATCAATGACCCAATGATGGGAGTTATTGCAGATAGAACAAAATCAAGATGGGGACGTTATCGCCCATATTTCATTTTTGCTCCAATCTTGTTGACATTCTTCGCAACAATGATTTGGATTGATTGGGGATTTGCATCAACAAGTGTAAAAGTAGCATATGTATTAATTATGTATATCGGTTATGGAATGACAGTAACAATGTACTCAATGCCACATATGGCAATCCTTCCTGCAGCAGTTCGAAGCAATGAACAGAGAAATATGATCATTTCTTTAGGTGCAGGTGTATGTGCAACAGTATTTACAATTGGTAATACATTTACAGCAAATATTACAGGATTCTTCAATAATATCGGATTCAAAAATGGATATGTTCCATTTATGTTAATTTGTGGCGTGTTTGCATTTATCTCATTCTGGGGATTATTTGCAACATCAAAAGGAAAAGAAAAATATTTAGTAGAGCCAGAAAAAGGACATCCGTTAAAAGAAATCGGACGTGTGTTGAAATACAAAGAAGTATGGCCAAACCTAATTGCATGGGTTATGGCATCTATGGGATATGGAATGATGTTCTCAACATCGGTATATTACATAATGTATTACTGGGCAAGACCGGATCTTATCCCTGTATACATGGGAGTTATCTCTATCGGAGCTTTAATTTCAATGGTTGTATTAATGCCAATCTTCTTGAAAGTATTTAAGACAGGACAGAAAGCATTACTTGTATCACAGGCATTATCAATCGTATTGTATGTGATCTTATTCTTCGCTGGAAAAACAAACTTTGTATTCTTGTGCGTACTGACATTTATTTCAGCTTGTACAGCATCTATGCAGAATGCATTGGTTAACGTATTAGTAAATGATACAATCGACTTTATTATGTTAAAAGAAGGTAAATCTTCTAATGGAGTTATCTCTTCCATCAAAGGATTTGCACAGAAATGCGGTAACACAATTGTAAGTTCAGGTATTCTTGCAGTACTTTCTATCTCAGGATATATTGCAGGTGCAATTGGACAGCAGCCAGAATCAGCAATGTTCGCATTGAACTTCCTGAAATTCGGTGCACCATCTCTGACAGGTATTATCTTGATTATCTGTGTTGCTAAGAGCCCGATGAACAAATATGCAGAAGATATTGTAGCTATGAAAGTGAAAATGGGTGAGAAGTAGACCAAACAGGGACGGAGAAAAGTGGCTTTTAACCACTTTTCTCCGTCCTAATTAACATTATAGGAAAAGGAGACGTATAGTATGAAAACATTCGGACTGAATCCATATTTACCATATTGGGAAAATGTACCTGACGGGGAGCCACATGTATTTGGAGACCGTGTATATATATTCGGAAGCCATGACAAACAAGACGGCAATTCATTTTGTGAAGAAGACTATGTAGGCTGGAGTGCATCGATAAATGATTTGGGAAACTGGAGATGTGAAGGCGTTATCTATAAGAAAGAACAAGATCCGATAAATGGGGCATCTTATGATAAAGAGATTCCTGCATATGATGATGCAATGGATGCAGAAGGAATACTGCATAATTTGTATGCACCGGATGTGGCACAGGGACCGGATGGAAGATATTATCTATATTATGCTCTGGATTTTGTAAATGTGATTTCGGTTGCAGTGTGTGATACTCCGGCTGGACAATATGAATTTTTAGGATATGTGACAAGAGCAGACGGAAGTGTTCCGAATATCGGACGCTGGTTTGATCCGGCAATTTTATCGGAAGAAAGCGGCAATTACCTGTATTATGGATTTTCACCATCTTTTCGTTTTCCAGGAATGGAAACGTTGGAAATTCCGGGAGCAATGATGGTGAAACTGGCGGATGATATGCATACAATTATCAGTGAACCGGTTTGTGTTGCTAATGGATATGATACAGCGAAGGGAACAGACTATGAGGAACACCCTTTCTTTGAGGCATCCAGTATTCGTAAATTTGGTGAATGGTATTATTTTGTATATTCGAGTCAGCAAATGCATGAACTGTGTTATGGAATGTCAAAAACTCCGGAGGGTCCGTTTGAATATAAGGGCGTAATTGTATCAAACGGAGATATCGGATATCAAGGAAATGAGCTGGCTACAAGCTATTATGGAAATAATCATGGCGGATTGGTTGAAATAAATGGAAAACATTATATTTTCTGGCACAGACATACACATGGAAGAGCATTTTCAAGACAGGGCTGTGCAGATGAAGTGCAGATACTAGAAGATGGTACAATCCCGCAGATAGAGATGACAAGCTGCGGATTGAACGATGGAGCATTGCCTGCAAGAGGAAAATACGAATCTTATATCGCATGCCATTTGACAGAGGCGGATAGAGAAAAAGTAGGACTTGTACTTGGAATGGGTGGAGGCCCTGGCGATTCCAGACCAGAACTTCCGGAGTCTATGCCATATATTACAGAGGAACGGGATGAAAACTATGAGCATGGATGCAAGCCGTATATTTGCAATATGAGAACAGGTGTGGTTGCAGGATTCAAGTGTTTTGAATTTGATGGAACGGAAAGAGAAATCGTACTGGAACTTCGTGGAGTCGGTAAAGTAGAAGTATCAGTTGACGCGCCGGATGGAAAAATTGTTGCAGAAGCAGAGAATACAAGTGAAATGTGGAATACTGTTTCAGTAGAATTGAAAAAGACAAAGGGAGTGCATGCGTTGTATGTGAAATGTGTGGATGGCAAGCTGGATTTTGCAAGTGTTGAGATGAAGTAGAGCAGTGATTTGAAGTAATGGGAGCTAAGTCGTTTGGCAGCTCCCATTTTTATGTTAATATACATCTTATCTCAAAGACAATCTTCCCTGTTGCTCTCGGATTTTTTTCCTGAATTCAGACGGGCTACAATGATTATATTGTTTGAAAGAACGACTAAAGTGATCGGTTGAATTATATCCGACTTCGATTCCAATTTCTTCAATTGTTTTTTCGGTATTTGCCAGAAAATCAAGCGCATGTCTCATCTTAATATTACGTAGAACATTTACAAAAGTCTGATTCATATTTTTCTTAAACAAACTGCTAAGATACGGCTTGCTGTAGTGGAAAAATTCAGAGAGTTCATCTAAAGTAACGGTTCGATAATGTTGGGTAATGTATTCCAGAATAAAAGTAAAATCAGTATCAATGGAATCTTGTTCATTGAATCCATAGTATAATGCAGATTTACCATATTTTCTTAAAAGTGTGCTGAACAGAATTTGAACATATCCATTGCAACAAGTACTGCTGTAGTTATCATCTGTATTTGCTTCGCGGACAATATTTTGTATTAACATTTTAATATTGTCGTTGTTGTCGGTATGAAAATAAAGATAGTTTGATTGATTTGTTTCATATAAAGTATTCTTAAAAAAGATGGCAAGTAAATCAGTTTTTGCAAGAAATGAGCCAAAAATAGCATCAAAAGTTGTTTTTCTTAGCTGGATACTGAGAACAAGACTGTCTTTTGCCGCAAGCACAGAGTGTTGCGTAAACGGAGAGATAATGCAAAAGTCTCCTTCGTTCATCAGTCGAGTTTCGTTTGAAATAATTTGTGTCAGTGCCCCGCGATATACATAGTTGATCTCAAAATAGTTGTGTTCGTGAAGAATATCGTTTTGGTAAGGAAGGTGAATAAAAGCAAAAACATCTCGTCCATATGGAATCAAAACTTTTTCAGTAATCTCAGAAGGTTTTTCGTTATTTAGGATATAGTCAACTTCGACCGGAAGTTGATTAATGTAAGATTCAAAGACTGAATCATCCCATTTTTCGGGCAGTTTGTTCCAGGAGTTTCTTGTTTTCTCGTCTGTGAGCATCCCGTTCTTTTTTAAAATTTTCAGAGCCTGAACAAAGTTTAGATTTGAGTGATGCACCTGATGATGTTGTTCGAGTGTGTGTGCAATGTCTTGAATAGTAGTGTATAGCATGGTGTCAACTCCTTTAAATTAAGGTTTTGTAATTCAGAGCACTATCATTGCTCATAAATAGTTCAGGATTATTGTTATAAAAGTTTTAGTATGATATAATTGGCGTGTTGTCGCACCCAATCTGGCAACAGAAAGGGGGTGCTTGCGTGGAATTTCTTATTTCTTTTCTTGTTTCCGTTATAGCAAGTGTAGTTGGCTACTATATTTGCAAATGGCTAGACGGAGACGATAGCGGCAACTAGCCTAAACGGATACTCAACCGTAAAAATGAGAAGAACCCTCAGTAGTTGCAGCTACTGGGGGTTCGTTTTTGCTTGCGCATTCTCATTTCTTTTCTTAGCTACTAAATAGTATAGCATACAAAAGTAGCTAAGACAAGTATATGATTTATAAAGGACAAAAATGCATATCAAGAAAAACTTATAAGCTGTAAAAAGGGGCAATTCTTTGGCTATTTCCAGTCGGCATTCATAAATAATATCTATATATGTTGTTCCTGTAAATTGATGAATCAGTTTACAGGAACAAGTCTTCATACTGAAAAGGAATGAGAAAGATGTTCAATATTAACAAAGGGATAGGTGGAGACGATAGTAATAACTGGTTTATATGGATAAAATATAGTATAATGAAATTAAAATTTTAGGGATAACAAGACAATAATAGTGTTATGGATCAAGTCTAAAGATTTATGGCATAGCTTTCAAGTTGAATATTGCACTGTGATTAACGGAAGAAAAATTATAATTTAAATGAGGGAGATTAACGAAGAAATGGAAGACATGGAAGAAATTATAAAAATCAAAGAATCCATATCAACGGCAAATAAGTTTCACTCCTCGGAGCTTTTTTATATAGAAGAGGAAAAATTACCATTTTCAGCAGGGGTGTATACTTTGGCAGGGTGTGCAATGCACTGGCATCACTCATGGGAAATTTTATGTCAGTTAGAGGGTGAAGCATATGTAAGATTTGGAGGAGAAAAAATTATTTCAAGACCAGGAGATATCACTGTTATTTCTGGTGAGGAACCTCATGAAACGGAAAAGATTACCAAGAGGCATAAAATATTATTGTTGCAGTTCCAAATGGAACCAATTTTACCCTATTTTTCTGTGGCCAAGGAATATCAGCACATTCCAAGCATATTACTAGATCCATTTCGAAAAGTTGGGCATTTTAATTTAAGAAGCAAAAAAGTGGAATCTATTATGTGGAAAATAGAGGAAGAATATAAAAAGAAGATTTTAGGATATGAGATTAGAATACCTGCATATATTATGGAATTAATAGTATATTTTATGCGAAATGATTATATTTACGTTAAAAGGCCTGAAACGGAAGTTATGGTGGCATTAGAAAAAATTAGGCCAGCATTGTCTTATGTAGAGGATAATTATAAAAATCATATAGAATTGCAAAGCGTGGCAGAATTGTGTTGTATGAGTATATATACATTTTGCAGAGTGTTTAAACAGGCAACGGATTGTACATTTGTAGAGTATTTAAATCATATTCGGTTAAAATCGGCAGAAAAATTATTACTTTCCACAAAATTACCTATTAGTGAAGTGGCATATGAGTCGGGGTTTTCAGGATTGAGTTATTTTAACCGAAAATTTAAAGAAGTATATTCTATGGGTCCAAGCAAATATCGAAAGATAAGTGGAAATGAAGAATTAAATTGTGAAGGTTATAATCATTCTAGAATCTAAAATACAGTGGTATATATAAGAGTCGAAAACACAAAATTATTAGTGGTTTTCGACTTATTTTTTGAAAATAAAAAACTATCTGGCAAAATAGTGCAAAAATAAAGCAAAAATGGAATTGAATCAAGAATATAAAATCATTATATTAAAACTATAAGAGTAAGGAGAATATTAAAAAAAGGCGCCGAGAAGAAAAACAAAAAAGTATAAGTGTAAAAGGAGGAAAAAATGAAGAGATTAGTTGCAGCATTTTTATGTATGACGATGGTAGGAACAATGACAGCTTGTGGTAGCTCTGAAAAAGAAAATAATAAAGCAACAGGAGATAAACCAGAAAGTATTAATGTTATTTGTACAACAGATGAAGAAGGTCTTTATGAGTACGCAGGAAAAAAGTATGAAGAAATGTATGGTGTTAAAGTAAATTTGATTTGTCAGTCCTATGATAGCACGCACGAAAAAATAACTACAACATGGACTGGTGGAGGAGATGCAGATGTTTGTTATGTAGATATTCCATGGGTTGCAGAATTTGAAAGCAAGGGAGTAACCATAGATTTAAGTGATTATATGGACGAAGATGTGAAAAACAGTTTGATTGAGAGTTCGTTAAATCAGATGGTTTATAATGGAAAAACAGAAGCAATTCCATTTGCAAATGGTGGAAAATGGATGTTTTATAATAAACAGATGTTAGCAGATGCTGGATATGAGGAACCACCGAAAACTTGGGACGAATTAAAAGAAATGTCTAAAGATATGATAGACAAAGGTATTTGCAAGTATGGTATTGCGTGGGGAGCGTCTCAGGCAGAAGGGTTAATTTGTGATCTTACAACTATGATTTACAGTTTTGGAGGAACATGGCAGAAAGAAGATGCTTCATTTGATATTAATAGTGAAAGTGCAAATGATGCAGTACAGTTTATGTATGATTCAATGCAGGAGGGCTGGGCAGATCCAGCATCAATTACTTATACAGACAGAGATTGTTTAGATCCGTTCATGGCTGGAGATACCGCATTTGTTATGAATTGGGCTTATGTGTATGGATATGCAAATAATCCAGAAAATTCAACAGTTGCAGGAAATGTAGATATATGTTTAATGCCTGGAACTGATAAGGCAGAAAGTGCTTCAGTAACTGGCGGTGGTGGATTTGGAGTATTGTCTACGTCAAAATATCCAGATTATGCATATAAATATATTGAGCTATTCACTAATGAAGATATTCAGAAATATGCATATGAGAATTATAATGTGTTACCGACAATTGATGCATTATATAAAGATGAGAATCTGGTGGCTGAACATGAAGAGCTGGCTAAGTTTTATCCACAGTTTGCAACAGCACATCCAAGACCGCAGCTTGCTGATTACAGTGAATGGTCTAATACGGTACAGCCATTATTCTCAGCAGCACTATCAGGAGCAACTTCAATTGAAGATGCATTAAATCAGGCAGAAGAAGTATCAGAACGTTTTGTGAATTAAATAGAGAATGGCAGGTAGGTAAGCTTCCTGCCATTTTAAATATGAGGGTAAGAATATGAAGATGAATAAATCAAATATATCACAAGCACGAACTGCGTATGGAATGATTGCCCCTGCGATGCTGATTATTATGGGTTTAGGATTATTCCCTGCTTTGTTCACACTGTGGTTTAGTTTAAATGATGTAAATCCTGGAAGTCTGGCAATGAAATTTGTTGGGTTAAAAAATTATACAGAAGTTATGAGTACTAGTGCATTCTGGAACTCTTTAAAAATAACATTATATTTTTCTCTGGTATCAGTTGTTGTACAGATTATCATGGGAACATTAGTAAGTTTGCTTTTGAATCAGAATTTCAAAGGAAGAGGTTTTGTACGAGGGATTATTTTGATTCCATGGGCAGTTCCAACAATTGTAAATGCAAATTTGTGGAAGTGGATTTTTAATGCGAATGCAGGAGTTTTGAACAAGGTATTATTAAAATTACATTTGATAGATGACAATATAGTCTGGCTTGGAAGTGGTAAGCTTGCCATTAATATGATTATATTATCGGATACATGGAAAATGCTTCCTCTTGTTATAATAATGCTACTTGCTGGACTTCAGACCGTTTCTAATGATGCTAAAGAGGCAGCAATTATGGATGGAGCAAATGCATGGCAGAGATTTAAAGCGGTGTATTTTCAAGCATTGAAGCCAATGTACATAGTGGTTCTTGTTTTACGAACAATTCAGACGATTCGAGTTTTCGATATTGTATATTCGTTGACGTCAGGTGGACCAAATGATAGTACACAGGTAATAAGCTTTTATGCATATCATGAAATCTTTGATTATTTGCATTATGGAAAAGGATCGGCAATATGTGTAATTATAGCAGTTATTATATTGTTATTGAGTATTCTTTACCTGAAAGCAGGAAAAACGGAGGATTAGGATATGAATCGAATGATAAAAAGAAGAATAGGACGGATATTATTATATTTAGCAGTGACATTATTGTTGCTTTGGACATTATTGCCAATTATCTGGATGTTCATATCAAGTATTATATCAGAGAATGAATTATTAAGCAGTGACAAAATATTGCCTACATTAATTACATGGGAACGATACAAAACATTGCTGTGGGATCAAAATCCAACAAAACAGGTTGAGGTATTTCGAATGGCAATAAAAAACAGTTGTATCGTTGCAGGGGTAACAACAATAATCAGTCTTGTATTTGGTGCTGTAGCATCCTACGCGTTTGCAAGATTACATTTTCGGATGAAAAGACCAATGTTATTTGGAGTAATGTTTTTTCAGCTGCTACCACCAATTGCATTGGTAATACCATATTATATTATGATTAGTCGAATGGGGCTGTTAGATCATTTGGGAACATTAATATTAATTAATACAAATGCAGTTCTGGCTTATGTAATCTGGGTTTTGAACGGATATTTTAAATCGGTTCCATTTGAACTTGAAGAAGCAGGAAGAGTAGATGGGTGTAGTTGGAATCAAGTGTTTTGGAAAATTATTATGCCAACAGCACTACCAGGATATGTTGCAGTAGGTGTTCTTGCCTTCCTTATGGCATGGGATGAATTTTTGTATGCATTAATTTTTACAACATCCAAAACTTCAAAGACGCTAACAGTTGCGGTATCGGAGTTTGGAACAAAGTATGGTATTGATTATGGAATGATGATGACAGCAGGACTGTTGGCAACGGTTATACCAATGGTATTAGCACTGATTTTTCAACGGTATATCGTAGGCGGACTAACGGCAGGAGCAGTCAAGGGATAACAAGGAGTAAAGTATGGAACACGAATTTAATTGGGAATTTATTGATAAAAATGGAACGTTCATTTGTGAAAATGCTAGCGAAGTGAATCAATTATATTTTCCTATATGCAATGAGGCTGGAATGAAAGCTTCAGTGACACCTTTTTTAAATGGAGATGCGAAAAAGAATCAAAACGAATTTTTATATCTGCCTGTTTCAGTTGAGGACTTACATAACAACCGTTCTGCAAGAAATTTCTGGGTTTATACAAAAGAGCAAGGAGCTTTTTCAGTGGCAGGAAATTCTGCAAAACAGAGAGCAGAGCATTGTTTTAAGGAGGAAGAAAAAAGGGATAAAGTTGAGTGTGGATTACTTTATCACAGTTTATATTATACAATACCAGAATTGAAATTAAATTGTAGTTTCACCACATTTTGTCCGGCAAATGATGACGTAGTAGAAATTAATAGAGTAATTTTGGAAAATTATGGTTCGGAAATTCTAGAATTTGTACCAACAGCAGCATTTCCTATTTTTGGACGGTCGGCAGATAATTTAAGAGATCATAGACATGCAACTTCATTGATGCAGAGAGTAACAATGGAAAAAAATGGGATTGTTGTAAAGCCAACGATACATCATGATGAAAGAGGTCATGAACCAAATGATACGAGTTATTTTGTATATGGTTCAGATGAAAATGGGCAGGCACCAGTGGAAATGTTTCCGACAGTAGAGGAATTTATAGGAAAGGGGGGAACATTGGACTGGCCTGAAACTGTAGTAAAAAATAGTATACCAAAGCATGATTTTACATATCGAAAAGATGGTATGGAATGTATTGGTGCAATGCGTTTTGCACAAGTGAGATTAGCACCGGGAGAAAAAATAGAATATATTATTTGTGCTGGAATTACAGAAAAAGAAAATTTTAATAAAGAATTTGAAAAGTATAACAGTAAAGAAAAAGTTGAAGTTGCATGGAAGAAAAATGAAGAGTATTGGAATGGAGAAGCAGATAAGATAAAATTTCAGGGCAATTCAGACAAGTTTGATGGCTGGCTAAGATGGGTAGGTATACAGCCTGTTTTAAGAAAAATATATGGTTGTTCATTTCTTCCGTACCATGATTATGGAAGAGGGGGGCGCGGATGGAGAGATTTGTGGCAGGATTATCTGACTTTACTGTTGCAAAATCCAATGTCAGTTCGCAGCGCTTTTGTTCATAATATGAAAGGTGTTAGGCTGGATGGAAGTAATGCGACTATTATATTAGAAGGAAATGGTAATTTTCAGGCAGATAGAAACAAAATCTCTCGAGTTTGGATGGATCATGGTGTTTGGCCATTATTTACACTACTATTATATATCAATCAAACAGGAGATATTTCCATTTTAGATGAAGAGGTGACATATTGGAAAGATGCACAAATAGAGAGAGCGAAAAATATCGATATAAACTGGAAAAAAGAAGATGGAAATAATCAAAAGACGAAGAATGATATATGCTATGTAGGAACAATATTAGAACATTTGATTTTAGAAAACTTGATTTGTAGCTTAAATATTGGAGAACATGGGAATATAAAACTTGAAGATGGGGATTGGAATGACCAATTGGATATGGCTTCAGATAAAGGAGAAACAATACCATTTACAGATTTTTATGGAAAAAATATGTGTGATATAGCAGATTTGTTAGAAATTCAAATGGAGAAAGAAGAAAGGAAAACGATTTCTGTATTTGAAGAAATGGAAATATTGCTTGATGGATTAACTGAAGAGTCTCAAAAAGAAATGGAAGTGTTAAAAAAATATTATGAACGCATAAGATATGGAATAAGTGGGGAAAAGAAAGAAATACCAATTTTGCAATTAGAAGCTATGTTGCGTCGAAAAGGAAAACAATTATTGCAACAAGTACGTGAAAATGAATGGATTGAATTATCGTCAAAAGAAGGTTTTTTTAATGGTTATTATAACAATGATGGAAAGAGAGTAGATGGAATTTTTACAGATGGAAAATTAAGATTTGGATTGACAGCCCAGACCTTTTCTGTTATGTCAGGGGCGGCAACAGATGAGCAGATTCAAAAAATAATACATGCTGTAAATAATTATCTTCCAGATGAAAATACTGGAGGAATTAGATTGACTTTACCATTGGGAGATAATACTTGGAATTTTGGAAGAGGATTTGCACTTATTTACGGAGAAAAAGAAAATGGTGGTATGTTTAGCCATATGACAACTATGTATGCTTATGCATTATATAGTAGAGGATATGCAAAGGAAGGTTATAAGGTTCTAAAATCCATTTATGAGCTTTCTACAAATACTAAACTAGCACAAATATATCCTGGTGTACCAGAATATATCAGCAGCAGAGGAAGGGGGATGTATTCTTATGTCACGGGTGCGGGAAGTTGGACAATTTTTCTGATGTTAACACAAGTATATGGAATACGAGGAAAACTTGGAGATTTATTAATAGAACCCAAACTTGTAAAGGAACAGTATGATACAAGAGAAGTTTTGACGGTAGACATGTTATTTATGGAAAAAGAAGTGAGTATTTATTTTTATAATAGAAAACGTTTAGATTATGGGAAATATCAGTTGGGTGAACTTAGCATAAATGGAGAAGTATGGAAGAAACAGATAAATAGCACATCTGTTGTGCTGCATCAGTCTGAGCTAGAAGAAAAACTCGTAACAGGTAGAAAAAATAAAATTTGTATTGAATTAGAAGAAAGGAAGCGATGATGTAATGGGACTTAAATTTCCGCTGGGATTAGAAAAAAAAGAAGTTTTAATAGAAAGAAATGGAATAAAAATTGAAGCACCATGGCCTGTTCAGATTCAAATTTTAAAGGGAAGAAATAAGAAAGTAAAGTATGATAGTATAAGAAATCAAAAAAATACGTATATTGCAGAAGCAGAAGTAGAAATAAATAAAAAGAATAGATTCCACATTACTGATATATGGGAAGAAAATTTAAATAGTATAAAATTGAGCAGAAAGGTGACTTGCATTTTAGCAGAAGAGGAGACAGCTATTAGGGTATCCACGGAATTTCATTGTGGAGCAAAACAAGCAAAGAACTTTGAAGATTATCAATTTGTAATACCAGGTGCTTTTTATAATAAGAACGATACAGATCAGGATGGGCAGGACGATTATCTTGGAACTTTTGAACAAGATTATAAGGATGATAGAAATCCTAATTTGTCAGTCACGGGATTTTCAAAAAAAGATAAACAGTTTATTTCATTAATCCGAGCAGATATTCCAAAGCTTGATACTACAATAACTAGAAAACAGATAGAGGAAAGACATTTCATTCATAACACAGATATTGGATCACTTGGAATTGCACCATCTGCAAACAGAATGGAAGAATTTTTACTGCGTTGTGATTATCCGTTTTATGAGAGAAATTCATTTTGTTTGAATGTAGATGGATCGGAGTGGGCTGCATATCGAAAGATAAAGCAGGGAGAAGAATTGGAGGTTTCATATATTCTACTGTTTGGGGAAGCTGAAAATCTGACGGAAGCATCATGGAAGACGAGTACATTTCAGATGGAAAGAATTCTTGATGATAATATAAAACATCCGTTTAGTTTAGAAGAGACTATACCATATAGAAGAGAATTATTACATAATAGTTTTAGAGATTTTCCAGAAAAAAAGAATCATCCATGCGGTTATGTATGTCATTTTTCACCGAGAGAAAATTATGGGAATCAAAACGTGTTGGAATATGGATTCTCAGGGAATCAGACGATGATTTGCTATGAAATGCTTCGAGGGACAGAAGAAACAGAAAATGAAGAATATAGAGAACGAGCATTAAAAACAATACAATTTTTTGTGGAACACTGTATTGCAGAGAGTGGTCTGCCAAATGCAATGTATAGTGTAGAAAAAGAAGATTTTGTATATTGGTGGACAGGGGTATTAATGCCATTTCAGTATTCAGAAAATAGGGAAGAATTAGAAAAATTTTTAGGGAATCAGGTTGTAGGTGCAATGATTGGAATTGCAGAAAAATTAAAGGGAACAAAAGGAAATTATTGCCGGACTATGACAGAGGCGATGTATTATTTAATGCTCTGTTTTCTTGAGGAAAAGGAGAATGGAACTTTACACAAAGACTGGGTAGATGTGGTAGTAGCTTTTTGTGATAAAATGATTGAAATTCAGAATGCAGATGGTTCTTGGTATCGGGCATATACGATGGAAGGTGTTCCAATGACATATCCAGAAGAATGGTTTGGAAGTAATGTTATTGAACAAGGCTCAGGAACAATTTTCCCAGGAGAAGTATTAGCGTTAGTACATGAATATACAGGTAATGAGAAGTATAGGAGTGCATTGTGTAAAGCAGCTGACTTTATAATGAAGTATTATGTAGAAGATGTTTTATATCTGGGAGGGTTAAATGATACAACACATAAAAAGTCTGTAAAAATAGATGCTGTTGGAGTAATGTATAATATGCGGACATTGTTGTTGGCTTATGAAACAACAAAAAAAGAACGATATTTATATGGAGCAAAATCAGCAGCACAGATTCTTGCATCATGGACTTATCTTTGGAATATTCCGTTTGATGAAAATACACTTTTAGGAAAGAATGGTTTTGGAACGACTGGATGGGCTGGATGTGATGTTATTCCTGGGTGTAGCTATGTGGATGATGAATTTGTAGAGTTTGTACCGGATTTAATGAGAATTGCAGAGTATAGCAGGAATAAGCAGCTAGCTATCTTGGGGAAAATTGTGACATTAGGAATGCAACATGGTTTATCTATGCCTCAAAGAATGTATGGATATACGATGCCTGGTATTCAGTGTGAAGGATTTTTAACATCTCTATGGCTTTCAGATACAGAAGATTTAGAATTTTCAGGTGCTGTGGCAAAAAATAAAGGTGATGATAATGATACTTGTAACGGATTGATAAACGGGCAGGCACTGTACAATCTTGATTCATTAAAAAGGAGATATTATACGTTAGATTTTGATAAAATAATTGAGCAGATTTTTGCAGAATAAAGGCATAATGGTTTATAGATATTTTATATGGCTATTAAATAGTTACTTTAGAAGTTTGTATTTCATGGATTAGTATTAGTAGTGTTCCTAAAATCTCAAATGAAGTTAGGAGAATCCACTTAAAGAGAGTGCACTGACCAATTTAAAACATATAATAGAGGATATAGAAATTACGGCAAACCAAAATGCCGTAAGACCTATATCCTTATTTGATTTTTAGGGCAAGTGCATAGTTTGGTGGTGTTTCAAAAACAAATTTCAAAGTAAACACCGAACAAGGATGGATTTTTTTAAAATGAAAAAGTGTCGGATAAAGAGAAAGATACTACATAGAAAAAAACGGACAATTTAATTAAAATAACAGTATAAGAATTCAGATACTCGGAAGATATGAAAGGGAATTACAGCTATGAAAATCGAAACATTAAAACTATGGGAAGGAAGAGACGATGTGGAACTTACCACATTTCTTACCATGCCGGATTCATTTATTAAAAATCCAACACCGAAACCGGCGATTATCGTGTGTCCGGGAGGGGCATACCAGACTTGTCCAAGACATGGGAACGAAGGTGATCCGGTAGCAATGACATTTGCAGCGGATGGCTACCAGGCGTTTGTTTTGGAATACAGTGTTGCTACAAAAACTTCTCAGGAGAATACGACGTTTCCGGCACAGATTTTAGATTTGGGAAAGGCAATGCTTACGATTCGCGAACATGCAGAAGCGTGGAGTGTCGATGTAGATAAAATCAGCATCATTGGATTCTCGGCAGGAGCACATCTGTGCGGAATGTATGCATCTACATGGCATGAAGGATTGCTGGCAGATACATTTGGAGTAGAAAAAGAAGTCTTTAAACCATTATCTGCACTTTTGATGTATGGTGTGTTAGATTATGTGATTCAAGATGAATTTACGGCAAGCAATCAGAACCCGATGCTTCCGGATGATATGAATGTTCCTGTGATGGGGGCTGTCAGACCATCGAAAGAAGTATTGGAAAAATGGAGTCCAATCTGCCATGTGACAAAAGAAATGCCGCCGACATTTTTAGGGGCAGCAGTGGATGATGGCATGGTTCCGTCAATTCAGTCTGTAAAAATGGCGGAAAAATTACATATGACAGGGGTTCCATATGAATTACATATGTTCCAGTATGGAGACCATGGATTTTCGTTGGGAAGAAATCTGTTTGAACCATTCAGAGAAGATAAGGCACATGCATGTGCACAGTGGGTATCACTTGCAAAGACATTTTTGATGCATCAGATTGCGGAAGAAAGTACAGAAAAAGAGAGGAATCCGTTTTCACAGTAAAGGAATAGAACCATTTAGGGACGGAGTTTTTATAAGTGAAAAAGTGTCGGATAGAGAGAAAAATATTACATAGAAAAAAGAGGACAATTTAATTAAAATCATAATATAAGGATTTAGATACTAGGAAGATGTCAAAGGAGGAAGTCAGACATGAGTGATTCATATTACAAAATAGAAGAAATGAATGGATACTATCGAATCGGCAGTCCAGAAGCGGTATTTTGTTATGTGATAGTCGGAAAAGAAAAGGCGATGCTGATTGATACAGGCCATGGGTATGGAAATTTAAAACAGGTTGTGAAATCAATTACAGATAAACCATTATATATCGTAAATACGCATGGACATCTAGATCATACTTCAGGCAATGCACAGTTTGAAGAAAAAGTATATATACATAAAAAAGATATGGAGCTTTGTAGAGAGCATACAGGAAAAATGATGAGGGAACAGTCGGTAGAACGTGCAATGCATAGTGTTAATTATGAAACACAGGAAGAATATAATGCATTGCCGGACAAGTTTGATAAGGAGAATTACATTAATCAAGGAACAGGGAATCTGGTAGAAGTAGCAGGTGGTCAGATATTTGATCTGGGTGGAGCAACACTTGAGATTGTTGAGACTCCGGGACATACACAAGGAGGTATTTCCGTTTGGTATAAGGAAAAGAAACTTGCATTTACTGGTGACACGACAGGATTTTTTGTCTGGCTGTTTGCTCCGGAAACAACCAGTAGAGAAATATATATTGATACATTAAATCGTCTGTTGAAATTACCGGTTGACTTTTATATCGGAGGTCATAATGAAAATGTTATGACAAAAGAAGATTTGGAACTATATATGCGAGCGGCAAAGGAAGCAGATTTTGAAAAAGGACAGAAGTTTGAATCTTTTGCGAATGGAGAGGAAGAAGTTCGCGTCTGTGCATTAGATGGCAAGACATTAGATGATATGTTCGAACCGGGATTTGCGGCATTGGTAATTACAAAAGATAAATAATGACCATTTGGGGACGGAGATTAGTGGCTTTTTTGCGTAGCAAAAAAGCCACTAATCTCCGTCCCCAAATGGTCCCCGGTTCGGTTGTATTTTTTGGCAAATGGCACAAATGCGGGTTCTTTATCTTTATGCTGTTTTCGATACTCCTGCGGTGACATTTTATAAGCAGAGCGGAAAACTCTGGAAAAATGGTCCGCGGAGTTGTATCCGATTCGCTCTGCGATTTCTCCGACTTTCATGGAAGTGTTCACAAGATAATCAATGGCATCGGATAAACGGAGTCGTTTAATTAATTCTGTGAAGGTGAGTCCTGTATTCTGCTTGATCAATGTACACAGATGAGGTTCGCTGTAATGAAACAAATCCGCCAGGGATGACAGTGTCAAAGTTTGGTAGTTATGCTGGATATACTGCAGTACAAGAGAAAAGTCAGCCCCCATCTCATAGTTGTAGAATTGAATTGTCTGACTGTAACTGCGTAGCAGTGCAGAAAACATCAGATTCACATAACTGATACAGCAGGCATTACTGTACATGTCTTTCTTGCTGCTTTCAATCATCATATTACGAATATATTTTTTTATAACAGAATTATTATTCGTAAAGAACATGAGGTAATTCGCATGGTTATCTCCCTGTAAAATAGTTCGGAAGAAGTAGGATAGTAAATCCTTTCGTGTCATAAGCGAAAAGAATGTCGTATCAAACGTGCTCTTTCGAATACAAATGGTAAATACGGTTGAGTCATCTTCAATAAGAAAATCATGTTTGGAATTTGGAGCGATAATGCAAAGTTCTCCTTCTTTCATAAGATGCTCTTCCTGTTCGAATATAAATTTCCCTTGTCCATTGGCAACAAAGTTAATTTCAAAATAAGTATGTCTATGTAAATTCGGGCGTGTATATCGAGGATGCCGGATAACAAAAACATCCCTTGCATTTGGAATCAAATCCGCTTCTTCAACAGTTGGAGCCAGCGGAGAACCATCGTACATAGTAAGTGTTACCGGCAAAGAATCTACTACTTTATCAAAATCGGCATCGGTCATATTATCATAATCCCCAGTTAAATCGGGAGCGGAAATAGAATCATACAGCATACCTTTGTTATATAAATATTCGGTCATTTCTGGAAATTGTAAACGATTTCCAGTTCTATAATAATATGCTTTCATGTGAGATTGAAATTCACCATAGGTCATATAGTAAGCCATCAAAACACCTCCAAGATAATAGTAAGTAATGAGCTATGATATGGATAAAAATATCCGGATGCGATATTTATATTGTAGCAGAGGGGGAGGTGGTTGACAAGAATAGAATCTGAAAAAAAGTCGGGTGGAGCCGAAAAGGGACGGAGATTAATGGCTTTTTTGCGAGCAAAAAAGCCATTAATCTCCGTCCCTTTCTGGTTATCTGAGCTGTTCTCTATAAGTAATAATACTTCCGTTTTTACCACGCACACGACAAAGTTTTGAGGCTTGAGGGTCCATTTCGATATAGCGGTGATTTAGTTTCTCATCTGGTTCTACTTCTTTGTTATAAATAGCGTGAATCAAATCAATATAATCGTTCAGATAACTTTTGGCAATTGGAGTGCCGTTATGGTTTGGAAGAAGATAATCGAATTCATTAGAAAGAGATAGGATTCGTTCTGTGTTTTCCAAAAAGTTATCAAGTATGGTTTTTAAATCATAATTAATGTATGGGTTGTGAGAGTTATCAAATAAATTGACCTGTGCAGCTTCCATATCATCTCCACAGAAGAACATACGATGACTTCTGTCTAAGAAGAATAAGCTGCTGTTACAGTGAGCCGGTTTAACATCCAGAATCTCGATTGTACGATTACCAAGTTCGATGGTGTCGCCATCACCAACATAGACTTTTTTATAATCTGCATGTGGTAGTTTAGTAATATCAAATGGAACCATGCCAGGATTTTCTACAGATGCCTTGTCGAGTTCAGCTCCTTTACTCATGTAGACCTGTTCAAATTCTCCATTACCTGCGGCATGATCTGGGTGATAGTGTGTATTGGCGACAACAATAGGTTTATCAGTCAGTTTTTCAACATAAGCACGCAGATTACCGACACCATATCCTGTATCGATTAGGAGCGCTTTTTCGTCCCCTTCTAATAAATACATGTTTTCAGTTCCGTTCATGAAATTAATGATCCATGTCTGGTTGTCCAGCTTCCAGGACATATAACTTCCAAAGATTTCTTCTAATGATGGTTCCATAAAAATTTCCTCACTTTCTGATTTAAAATTATAGAGAAAATAGAAAGAAAATGCCATGTAGGATTTTATGGGAAATCCGGCATATTTTTAATTTATATCTGGGGTGCGGGGGAGAATATAAAAAATTATAAACATGTTTGCGGGACTTCTATTCATATGATAAAATAACTGTACGAAACATATGAGAGAAAATTTATGTTATGATAAAAAAGAATAGATTATATTATATAATGCTGTTTTGATTGTAAAAAACAAATTGGGGGATAGTTATATGAATGAAGATAAAGAACAATTGTTTTGGGGGATTTGGAATGAACAAGAAATTGCATCTTCTTACATCGCGGAATATGATTCTATACCGCACTTATATGGAGAATATGTAATGTATCAAGCAGAAGGGCAAATAATTGATTTAATCGCTCAAAATCATAATATTACATGTTCCGAGTTAGCTGAAATAACAAAAAAGACACCAAGTGCATGCTCACAAATTGTTAGAAAATTAAAAGATCGTGGTTTTGTAATACAGACAAGAAATGAAAAAAATAATCGAAAATATAATTTATCATTGAGCGATGTAGGGGAAAAAATTTATGAAGAAAGAAAGCATTTTACCAAGAACTGTCAGCTTATTATGATGAAAATGCTGGATCGATTTACAGAAGAAGAATTAATACATCACATAAAAGTACAACAAGTTATAAATGAAGCTTATGCTGGCGATGTGATTAGAAGTAAAGAACAATTAAAATAAGAAAATAGGATTTCATATTTTTTAGAAGAAAAGAATATGAAATCTTTTTTTGTCTAAAATCACAAATTATATATTAATAATATATAAAAAAGAGCAAGTAAAAATGTATATAATGACAAAATTAAACAAAAAACTTGAAAATAATAATTAACCATGTATAATTGTAAGTAACTTAATACTTTAGCACCTTAACAATTAAAAAGAGGGGGTGTACAATTGTTTAAAAATATAGAAAAGAAAATATTTATTCCGACATTTTTAACACTGATTATTTTTATATTATTAATACGTTTTTTTCCGAAAGAAACTAAAAATATAATTTCGTATCTATTTAATGTGTGTACTGAAAAGTTTGGATGGTTATATTTAGTAGTATGCCTGTTAGCATTTGTTTTTATGTTTTGCTTAACATTTAGTAAATATGGAAATGTAAAGCTTGGTGATCCAGGTGAAGTACCAAGATATAACAATATGTCATGGATTGCAATGCTATTTACATCAGGTGTTGGAAGTAGCCTTGTTATTTTAGGATTTTTAGAACCAATTTATTATGTCAGTAGTCCACCATTTCAAATAGAACCATTTAGTCAAAAAGCTTTTGAATATGCGCATATGTATGGACAATTTCATTGGGGACCAAGTGCTTGGGCACTTTATAATCCTGCAATTATAGCTATTGCATATATGTTATTCGTAAAAAAAGAAAACAAATTACGATTAAGCACAGCATGTAAATGTGTTCTGGGAAAACGAGTAGATGGTTTAATTGGAAATATCATTGATATATTAGTTGTATTTGGTGTTGTTGGTGGCATTTCAACCTCTTTAGGAATAAGTGCTCCTGTTATAGCAGATATTATAAGGCATGTATTTAAGATTCCTAACCAATATGAATTAATTGTACAGATAACTGTTCTTTTGATTTGGGTTGTATTATTTGGATCAGCTGTTTATTTAGGACTTGATAAAGGAATTCAAAAATTAAGTAATATTAATGTTATATTAGCATTTGGTTTTATGGTCATTTTATTATTAGTTGGACCAACCGTTGATATATTCAAAATGGAAGTTTCATCAATAGGACTTTACCTACAGGATTTTTGGAAAATGAGTACTTATGCCGATCCTTTTGGAGATGGTATATTTACAAAAAATTGGACTGTATTTTATTGGGGATGGTGGCTTGCATTTATGCCTATGATGGGAATGTTCGTAGGAAACATTTCTCGTGGTAGAACGATTCGAAATGTTATGTGGGGACAATTGATATGGGGCTCACTTGGTTGTTGTGTTAGTTTTATGATTTTTGGCGGTTACTCTTTATATTTACAATATACAGGAACTGTTGATTTAGCATTCATTTTAGAAACACAAGGACAAAGTGCAGCACTTATGGCAATTTTAGAGACGCTTCCATTGAAAAATGTAATGATGGTTTATTTGTGTATCGTGTGTTTTGTATATTTAGCAACTACTGTTGATTCTTGCGCTTATGTATTAGCTGGAACAACAACCAAAAATTTATCATGTACAGACGAACCAGCAAGATGGAATCGTATTCTTTGGGCTATTCTATTTTGCACATTATCAATTGGCTTAATGATGATAGACGGATTAGAAGCAGTAAAAACTATGTCGATCTTAACCGGATTACCATTAATTGGAGTTTTGATCTTATTAATGGTATCAGTAAGACGCATGTTAATAAATTCAGACAATCATTAAAAAAAGATAAGTGATTTCATTGATTGTTGATAGGAGAGGTGATGTAAAAAAGAAAATAGTTGTTTTCATTCATAAATTTTATGAATGAATAGTGTGACAGTATTATCTAAAAGTGAAGAAAGAGAGGAAAAAAAGTGAAGAAAAAAAACGAGAAAAATGTAAAGAAATATTTAGCGTTAATCCTCATGATGTTTGCTATGAGTACAATTTACACATTACCATATTTGCGATATTCATTCTTTACAGCTTTGCAAGATGCAATGGGATTATCAAATGATGCAACCAAATATGGAAACTTAATGTCTGTCTATGGAATTATGAATCTATTAATGTATTTACCGGGTGGAATTATTGCAGACAAATTTGATTCCAAAAAGTTGCTTGTATTCTCAATGGTTGGAACAGGAGCGCTAGGACTTTGGATGGCAACATGGCCTTCCTACAATGGATTATTAATTATCCATTTGTTATTTGGTATTACCACAGTTTTGACATTCTGGTCCTCATCCGTCAAAGTTGTAAATTTATTAGCATCTTCTGGTGAACAAGGAGAAACATTCGGATTCCTGGAAAGCGGACGAAATGTTATTGGTTTAGCTCTTAGTGCTATTACATTAGCATTATTCGCATATTTATCAAAAAAAGTTAATGAAGTAGCAGGAATTACTTTTGTTATTGTACTTTATTCTATTATTATGATTCTTGTAGGTATTGTACTTTATTTTATGCTCCCTAATTTTGCAAAAGACCCAGAAACAACAAATGCAAGTGTCAAAGATAGTTTGATTGCTATGGGGAAATGTTTCAAAATGCCAATTACATGGTGCTTATCCGCATTCATTTTTACATGTAGTATTATGACAGGATCTGGTTCTTATTATGCACCTTATTTACAGGAATTTTGTGGAATGACTGTTGCGGCAGCATCTACATATGCAGTAGTACGAACAACAGTAGCTCCTATTTTGGCCGGTCCTGTTGCTGGTAAAGCTTCTAAGAAATTTGGAAGATCTACACCAGTTATTATGTTTGGATGTATTGGGTTGATTATTACAAATATTTTGCTTCGCTTAGTACCAGGAAAGACAAATGTACTATTTTTGATAATGGTAATTATGGTTCTAACTGCATTTTCATATTCATGTAATAGATCTGTGTATTGGGCAACAATTGATGAAGTTGGAGCTCCAAAGAATGTAGTTGGAAGTATTACTGGTATTGCATCTATGATAGGATTTTTACCTGATGCATTTCTCGGAACATTATATGGTAGTTGGATTGATAATTTTGGTATGGAAATAGCATATAATAAAATCTTTACTTTCTGCGTTATTGTATCAGTACTTGGACTTTTTGTAGCACTATGTGGTGATCGTATTATTAAAAAGGCTCAGAAGACTCAAAAGACAATAGAAAAAAAATAATAACTCTGAAACAATATTAATATTTAATTTAAAGGAGTAAGATCGATATGAAATATAATTTTGATGAATACAAACTTAGAAACAATATGGAAGCTGCTAAATGGGATTCTATGGGACCTAATGCAAAAGAAGGTATTGTCCCATTATCTGTAGCGGATATGGAATTGTTAAGCCCACCGGAAATTATTAATGAACTTGTAAAGACAGCAGAATTTGGTATGTATGGATACACATGGTGGGGTGAGCGTTATGCTAATGCTGTACAGCATTGGATGAAGACAAGACACGATTGGGATATTCAGAAAGATTGGATTGTTCAGTTAAATGGTGTTGTTCAAGGATTAGCTTGTGCATGTAGAGCTTTTACAGAACCAGGAGATAATATTCTCTTATTAACACCTATTTACTATCCATTTTATACTGTTATTGCAAGAAACAAAAGAACATTAGTTGAAAGTACTGTTCAATTAAAAGATGGACATTATGAAATTGATTTTGAAGATTTTGAAGAAAAAGCAAAAACTGCAAAAATGTTTATGCTTTGTAATCCACATAATCCATTAGGACGTGTTTGGACAGAAGAAGAATTAAGAAAAATTGGTGATATCTGTCGCAAATATAATGTACTTGTTGTGAGTGATGAAATCCATTTTGACTTAATTATGCCAGGTCATAAACATACGGTATACGCAGCATTGGGTGAAGAATATGCTGATAATTGTGTGATTTTAAATGCGCCAAGTAAGACATTCTCACTTGCAGCATTATGTTTAGCAAATGCATTTATTCCAAATAAAGAATTAAGAGAAAAATTTGATTTTGAAGTAAATAATTCTGGTGCATATACATATAGTATTTTTGGAATCCGTGCTTTAGAAGTAGGATATACAGAATGTGCTGATTGGGTAGATCAGTTAAATGAACATTTATATGGAAACTATCAGTATTTTAAAAACTTCATGAAAGAAAAATATCCTGAGGTATGGGTAGCTGATCTCGAAGGAACATATCTTGTATGGTTCGATTGTAAATGTTTTGGATTGGATGGAAAAACACTTGGAGAATACTTACGAAACGAAGCTTCCTTATATTTGGATGATGGATATATTTTCGGGGATATAGGAGATGGATTTGAGCGTATTAATATTGCATGTACAAGACAAGTGCTAGTTGATGCATTGGATCGTTTTGATAAAGCAATGCAGAAGTTAAAAAACAACGCATAAAAAAGATACAAATAAAAAAGAAGCAAGGTGCTGTCAAATGATGATATGCTCCCTTCTAGGCAGACAAGTGAAATAATAAAAACTTGTCACTTAGGAGGGGGCATGCTTTATGTTCAGGGTGCCATTTGGGGACGGGGTTTAGTGGCTTTTTTTGCTCGCAAAAAAGCCACTAAACCCCGTCCCCAAAAGCTCTCTAAAAATGAAAATAAGTCGGATTAATAAGAAAATTCTACATGGAAGAAATGGTATTATTTAGATAAAATGATAGTGTAAAAACAGTACTGTTCATGGATATAGCAGTACACAAGCTTGAAATAATATGAAAAACAAAAAGCATAAAATAAGTAGAATAAAAACGGAGGTTTGAGAGATGTTTGATTACAAAGCAAAGCCATTTCATTTAACAGATGAAGAAGCAAAATGGGTGGAAGATACATATGAGGGAATGAGTCTGGAAGAAAAAATAGGACAATTATTTTGTCCGATTGTATTTACAAAAGATGAAAATGAGTTAAGAGAATTGGTTCAGACAAAACATATCGGTGGGATGTTATATCGAGAAGGTCCAGGCGAAGAACTTCGTCAGGCTCATAAGGTATTGCAAGATGCAGCGAAGATTCCGCTTCTTACAGCCTCCAATCTTGAATATGGTGGAAATGGTTCTGCTATAGAGGGAACTTATTTTGGACGTGAGATGCTTGTCGCTGCAACTCAGGATGTAGAAAAAGCATATCAGCTTGGTAAAGTAAGCTGCAGTGAGGGTGCAGCAGTTGGTGTAAACTGGTCTTTCGCACCGGTAGTGGATTTGGATCAGAACTATCGCAATCCGATTACAAATGTTCGTACATTTGGGGATGATCTGCAGACAGTCATTAATATGGGTAAAGCCTATATTAAAGCTGCACAGGAAGAAGGTGTTGCAACTTCTGTAAAACATTTCCCAGGAGATGGAGTGGACGAGCGTGACCAGCACCTTTTAACCAGTGTGAATTACTTAAGCTGTGAAGAGTGGGACAAGACATATGGTAAAATTTATGAAGAAATGATTGAGGCCGGAACTTTGACAGTGATGGCGGCACATATTGCGATGCCAGCATATGAAGAATATTTTGACAAGAAACCATGTGAGAAAATTATTCCGGCAACATTGTCTGAAAATCTGATGAAGCGTCTGCTTCGTGAAAAGTTAGGTTTCAATGGACTGATTACAACAGATGCAACACCTATGGTCGGATTTTGTAGTGCAGAAGAACGTGCTAAGGCAGTACCACTTTGTATTGAAAATGGATGCGATGTGATTCTTTTCAACCGCAACATGGACGAAGATATGCAGTACATGTTTGATGGCTATAAAAATGGACTTCTTTCAGAAGCGCGATTGGAAGAAGCAGTAAAACGTATTCTTGCTACGAAAGCGGCAATGAAGCTGCCACAGAAAAAAGCCGAAGGAACTCTAGTTCCGGGACCGGAAGCTTTGGATATCTTAAAATGTGAGAAGCATGATACATGGGCAAAAGAATGTGCAGATGAAGGTGTAACACTGGTAAAAGATACACAGAATCTGCTTCCGTTAAATCCTGAAAAACAGAAACGTGTGTTATTGGAAATCATGGGAGATTTTCCATCCAATGAGCGAGTGACAGCATATTTTAAAGGAAAATTAGAAACAGAAGGATTTGAAGTTACGGTATATGAAAAAGAAGGGTTTGAAGTTATGGAAGATACCGTAGAAAGCTTCAAGAGTCGTTATGATCTCGTGCTGTATCTGGCAAATATTGAGACAGCTTCAAACAAAACAGTATCTCGTCTGAACTGGCATACAATGTTCGGTCTTGGAAACAACATGCCTTGGATGGTGCATGAGCTTCCTGTTGCATTTGTCAGCGTTGGAAACCCATATCATTTGCTGGACGCACCAATGGTAAAAACATACATCAACGGATATTGCAATTCTGAATATGTAATGGATGCTATTGTGGATAAAATGATGGGAAGAAGTGAGTTTAAGGGAACATCACCGATTGATCCATTCTGTGGTAAGATTGATTTAAAATTTTAAGCATTAAAGCAAAACCAAAATCTGGTTTTCTTTATCTGAAAAAAAGTCGGATAGATAACAAAAAACTACATAGCAGAAATCCTTTGATTTCGATACAATAAGTATTGTAAGAAGTCTATTATCGAGATCAGTAATAGGAGGAAATAAATTTGAAGATCACAAATGTAAGAATCAATGGAATCGAAAATCCAGTCGGGTTTGCTTATGACTATCTGTTATGTTCATGGAACGTGGAAGAAGTGAAAGGAAAGAAACAGACAAATGTAGTCATTGAAGTTAGCGAGTCAGAAGATTTTGAAGAAATTTTATATAAAAAAGAAGCAGCGGATTTAAAACAGAACGGTGAAAAACTGGATGTCGGATTAAAGCCTCGAACAACATATTATTATCGCGTGACAGTGACAACTGACGCAGGAGAATGTGTAACTAGTGATATCGCAACATTTGAAACAGGTAAAATGGATGAAGTATGGACTGGAAAATGGATTGCTCCGGCAAAAGAAGACACGATTCATCCAGTATTAGAGAAAACATTTGCGATAGAAAAAGAGGTGAAACGTGCCAGATTATATATGACAGGAGTTGGACTGTTTGAGACATATTTGGACGGAACAAAAATTGGAGAAGAGTATCTGGCACCATATATTAATGATTATGAGTCAGAAATCCAGGTGCTCACATTTCCAATGGAAGGTATTTTAAAAGAAGCAAAAGAATATACTTTGTCTGTAATGCTTGGAAAAGGCTGGTACATGGGTACGTTTGGGCTTGGGATGTCAGAGAAAAATTACGGAAGTAGAATGGCGGCAATCGGAGAATTACATCTGGAATACGAGGATGGAACAGAAGAGCTTATTGTGACGGATGAAAGTTGGAATTACTATGGTTCAGATATTGAAGATTCTGGAATCTATTTTGGTGAAATCCTGAATCGTCAGTTGTGGGATGGCAAAGAAAATGAGAAGAAACAGGTTGAAGTTTTAGAGCATCCGGAAGAACAAGAAGAGACAAAGAACCTTTCAGTAGAAAAATTGCAGGATCGTCTGAGCCTTCCGGTAGTTGAGAAAGAAACCATTTCTGTACGGGATATTATCTATACACCTGCCGAGGAAATCGTGCTGGATATGGGGCAGAATTTTGCAGGATTTATAGAGTTTAAAGCAAACTTTCCAAAGGGAACAAAGGTTGTATTAGATTTTGGGGAAATTCTTCAGCAGGGTAATTTCTACAACAAAAATTATCGAGATGCAAAATCACAGTTCGTATATATTTCTGATGGAAGAGAAGAAGTGGTACGTCCGCATTTTACATTTTTCGGATTCCGTTATGTACGTGTAACAGGATGGCCGGGCGAGTTGGATAAAGAAGATTTTGTGGGAAAAGTGATTTATTCAGATCTTCGCAGAACAGGTTCTCTTGAAACATCTGATGCAAAGATTAATCGTCTTTACCAGAATACGGTCTGGGGTCAGAAATCGAATTTTATTGATATGCCGACAGACTGTCCGCAGAGAAGTGAGAGGCTTGGTTGGACCGGAGATGCACAGGTATTTGCACCAACGGCAAGCTATCATATGGACACAAGAGCGTTTTTCCATAAGTTCATCAAAGATTTAAGAGATGAGCAGAAAGTTCTGGATGGTGGTATGCCGAACTTTCTTCCAAACATTGGACATACAGAGAAGGCAGGTAGTGTATGGGGAGATATCGCAACATTTTTACCAAATACACTTTATACTTATTTTGGAAATGCAGAAGAAATGGAATACTGTTACCCGCTAATGAAGGATTGGGCAGACTTTATTGATAGAGGCGATGCGGCGAGGGGAGAACGCAAATATCTTTTTGATTTTATGGATACCTTTGGCGATTGGCTTGCATTGGATGGACCGACACCGACCAGTTTTAAAGGAAGTACAAATGATACATTTATTTCTTCAGTATATTATTATCGTTCCGTACAGATTGTGCGCCAGATGGCAGAAGTTTTAAATAAAGCAGAAGATGCGGTACATTATTGTGAGCTGGAAGAGAAAATTAAGAAGGCAGTATTGGATGAATTTTTTACACCGACAGGAAGACTTGCGATTGATACACAGGCAGCGTATGTGATTGCATTGAAATTTAAAGTTTATCTGGATCGTGAGCGAATTGTAGAACAGTTCAAGGCAAGATTGAAGCAGGACATGTATCAGATTAAATGTGGCTTCGTAGGAGCACCGCTTCTGTGTACAGTACTTGCAGAAGCAGGAGAATATGAATTGGCATATGATTTTCTGTTAAAAGAAGGATTTCCAAGTTGGCTTTACAGTGTAAATCTTGGAGCAACAACCATTTGGGAGCGATGGAATTCTGTTATGCCGGATGGAACAATCAGTGATACAGGAATGAATTCATTGAATCATTACGCATATGGTTCAGTCATGGAATTTGTTTATGCATACGCAGCAGGAATCCGTCCGTTAGAGGCAGGATTTGGAAAAGTTGCAATCGCACCGCATCCGGATGTGCGTATTCCGGAAATCGCATGCAGTTATGATTCTGTCAGCGGTCGTTATGTATGTAACTGGAAAATTGAAAAAGATGGAACATTTACAGTTCATGTTGAAGTTCCGTTTAATTGTGAAGCAGTAGTGGAACTTCCGGGCTATGAGAAGGAGCAGATGACATTGTCAGCAGGAAGTTATGACTTTTCATATGAACCAAAAGAAGATTTGAGAAAACCATACGGAAGAAATACCACCTTGTCGAGAATCGCAAAAGACGGACAGGCAATGGGAATTCTTGGGAAATATACACCTGCATTAGCAGGAATCGCAGCATCGGGAGATCCGGAAATGGGGGCTAATTCATTGGAAGATTTGTCGCATATCGGATTCTTGCCATTTGATCCGGCTGCGCTTGAGACAGCGATTGGAGAAATTTCCAATATTGTCGTGAAATAAATTTTGTGTAACTCCCACTGTTATGTGGGTAACGGAAAGAAAACAGGAGTGATATTCGGTTTTCTTTCTTGCATATATAAGAAACAAGGAGTAACAAAATGGAAAGAAATTTGAAAGAACTGATTAGTCAGATGACACTGGAAGAAAAGGCGGGGATGTGTTCCGGACTTGACTTCTGGCATCTGAAAGGTGTGGAGAGACTCGGAATCCCGAGTACCACGGTAAGTGATGGTCCTCACGGACTGCGTAAGCAGGATGACAAGTCAGATCATCTTGGAATCAATGACAGTATCAAGGCAGTCTGCTTTCCACCAGCTGTTTTGAGTGCATGTTCTTTCGATAGAGACTTGCTGGAAACTTTAGGAGAGACAGTTGGAGATGAAGCGCAGGCAACAGATTTGTCAGTTGTATTAGGACCAGCGGTAAATATCAAGCGCTCGCCACTTTGCGGAAGAAACTTTGAATATTATTCCGAAGATCCCTATCTTGCAGGAGAATCCGCGGCAGCATTTATCAAAGGTGTACAGTCCAGACATGTTGGAACATCTATCAAACATTTTGCGGCAAATAATCAGGAATTTAATCGTATGAGTGCGTCATCGGAAGTAGACGAAAGAACAATGCGTGAGATTTATTTGCCAGCTTTTGAGACTGCTGTAAAGAAATCACAGCCATATACCGTGATGTGTTCCTATAACAAAATCAACGGAACTTATGCATCCGAAAATCCATGGCTTTTAACGAAAGTACTTCGCGATGAGTGGGGATTTAAAGGATATGTAATGTCTGACTGGGGTGCTGTAAATGATCGTGTAGAAGGCTTGAAAGCAGGACTGGAGCTGGAGATGCCTTCTTCAAATGGAATCAATGATGCAGAGATTGTGAAGGCTGTTCAGGAAGGAACATTGGATGAAGCTATTCTGGATCGTGCGGTAGAGCGTATCTTAAATATTGTATTTGAGTATGTGGATAACCGAAAAGAACAACCATTGACTTTAGAAGAAGATCATGAATTTGCACAGCATGTAGCAGAAGAATCCATTGTACTTCTTAAAAATGAAGAAAAAGTATTACCGCTTGAGAAAAATGAAAAGGTTGCATTTATCGGCGGATTTGTGAAGAATCCACGTTATCAGGGTGGCGGAAGCTCTCATGTAAATTCTTTCAAAGTAACAAGCGTCTGGGATGCACTGACAGAAAAAGAAAATGTCATTTATGCGGAAGGATTTTCATCAGAGACAGATGTATATGATGAGAAGCTGGCAGCAGAAGCGATCGAGGCAGCAAAACAGGTAGATAAAGCAGTTGTTTTTGCCGGATTACCAGAATCCTTTGAATCAGAAGGATATGATCGTAAGCATATGCATTTGCCGGAGTGTCAGGATAAACTGATTGCGGAGATTGTAAAAGCACAGCCAAATACAATCGTTGTACTTCATAATGGTGCAGCGGTGGAGATGCCGTGGTTAAAAGATGTCAAAGGTCTGGTAGAGGCTTACCTTGGCGGGCAGGCTGTCGGACAGGCAGAGGCAAATATTTTGTATGGAAATGTAAATCCATCCGGAAAGCTGGCAGAAACATTGCCGATTAAGTTAGAAGACAATCCATCATATTTGAATTTTGGAGATGGCGACAAGGTGGAATATAGCGAAGGCATTTTTGTAGGATACCGCTATTATGATAAAAAGAAAATGGAAGTAGCATTTCCGTTTGGATATGGACTGTCTTATACGACATTCGAGTACAGTAATGTCAAGACGGATAAAGATACACTGACAGAAGGTGAAACTTTACAAGTATCAGTAGATGTGACAAATACCGGGGACAAATTTGGAAAAGAAATCGTTCAGTTGTATGTGGCAGATAAGACTGAAGCAATCAGAAGACCAGAAAAAGAACTGAAAGGTTTTGAAAAGGTTGCATTGAATCCAGGAGAAACAAAGAGAGTAACATTTACGGTAGATAAGAGAAGCCTTGCATGGTATAACACGGAGATTCAGGATTGGTATGCAGCAAGTGGAGCGTATGAACTCCTGATCGCAGCATCCTCCCAGGATGTACGTCTGACAAAAACAATCCAGTGGAAGAGTACACAGGTACTGCCACTTCATCTGCATATGAATTCTACGTTAGGTGAGCTGCAGGCAGATGAAAGATCCAGAGACTTTGGAATTGAGTTGAAACTTAAAATGAATGCATTATTCGGACTGGGTTCATCAGAAGATTCAACGGACGCTGTTTCCGATGAAATGGGGGATGCAATCGCTTTCTCCATACCAGTTCGAAATGCAGTCGGCTTTGGATTATGTACAAAAGAAGAATTACAGAAGAAGCTGGATGAGCTGAATCAGAGATAAGATAGAGAAATGAATTAGAATTGAGTAATCGTCAGTTGACAAGACCAGACAGGGACGGAGTTTAGTGGCTTTTTTGCAAAAAAGCCACTAAACTCCGTCCCTAAATGGTATTATATAAGAGAGGTGAAGAAAATGGATTTTAAATATTGTAAACTGGAAATTTTTATTCCGGAAACTCATATTACACAACTACAGAAAGCTCTACAATCGGTGGATGCCGGTCATATAGGAAAGTATGATTCGTGTATGTCATGTTCGCAGCTTATCAGTTATTGGAGACCGTTAGATGGAACAGATCCGTATATAGGAAAAGCAGGAGAAATCAGTTGTGAGCGGGAAGTGAAAGTGGAAGTAACAGTATATACGGAGAAGGTTGAGGAGACAATTCGTGCAATCAAAGAGGTGCATCCGTACGAAGAACCCGTAATCAATGCACTTCCGATTTATAAGACGAGTTTTTTGTAGAGGGAAGGTTCTGATGCAAACACAATTTATGGTGACAACTATAACTTTACATTTTCGGAAAATACAATAGATACTATTATTTCTTGAAAAAATATAAATTTCGGGAAATATAGATGGAAAATCGCGAAATAACCTCTCGTTTCGAGAAATAGAGAGTGGTAATTTCGCGATTTCTTGTTATATTTCCTGAAATGGTGTAATATAAGAATATATATTTCGGGAAAAGTGGGTGGTGATTATAAATGGACAAGAAATGGATCAAAGCAAAAGAACTGGCAAAATTGTGGGGACTTTCTTCAAGAAGAGTGAATCAGCTTTGTAAAGAAAATCTTTTGCCAGGTGCTTATAAAGAAGGAAAATTCTGGATGATTCCATCAGATGTGGAGAAGCCGGAAACTGTTCGAAAGAAAAAAATACAAACAGAGGAAATGAAAATCCAGCCGAATTTTACAAGACCGTGTCCGGTAGGAATTACATCCTATAAAGAGGTAGCAAAAGAATGTTACTATGTAGATAAAACATTACTGCTTAAGAATATAATAGATGATCACAGTAAAGTGTTTCTTTTTACAAGACCCAGACGATTTGGAAAAACACTTATGATGGACATGGTAAGAACGTTTTTTGAAAAATCTGACGTGAATACATCTCAGTATTTTGAAAATAAGAAAATCTGGCAGGAGGGGGAACTATATCAACAGTATCAGGGAAAGTATCCGGTTATTTTTTTCTCGTTTAAAGATGCTCACCAGACGAACTGGGAGGAGATGTATAAGAGTCTTTGCTTTACGATAAGAGAAGAATTCTCAAGACATATAGAATTATTGTCGAGTGAATCTTTAACAGAATATGATAAAAAATATTTTGAAAATATTATGAGAGATACGGCAGAGAGTACAGAATATCAGTTTGCACTTGGAAAATTATCAGCTATGCTTGCAGTACATTATAAAAGTAAAGTTATTATCATTATAGATGAATATGATACACCAATCCAGCAGGGATATTTGCATGGGTATTACGACAGTGTTGTGGGATTTATGAGAAATCTTTTTTCGGCGGCATTAAAAGACAATGAAAATTTAGAGTTTGGAGTTTTAACAGGAATTCTAAGAATTGCAAAAGAAAGTTTATTTAGCGGATTGAATAATCTTGTAGTGAATACAATTTTGGATGAAAAATATTCAGCATATTTTGGGTTTACACCGCAAGAAGTTCAGGAGATGTCCATATATTATGGAAAACCAGAAAAAGTTCAGGAAATAAAAGACTGGTATGATGGATATTTGTTTGGAAGACAGGAAATATATAATCCATGGTCTGTGATTAATTATTTTAGTAATGACTGCAAGTCGAAGGCATTCTGGTCAAGAACAAGTGGGAACGAAATTATCGGTCAGATGATTCGAAATTCGAATAATCAAATTTATGAAAACCTGACACTTTTATTGCAGGGAAAAGAGGTTCAGGCAATTGTCGATACGGATATTATTTATCCGGAAATTGATGAGAATTCAGATGCAATTTATAGTTTTTTGCTTGTTTCCGGGTATTTGCGAGTGACAAATGTGATTAGTGAGATGAATGATACACCGATATGTTCGTTGGCAATTCCGAACAGGGAGATAAAAAGTGTATTTCAAAAAGAGATTATGGATCAAAATGGGAAGCTGTTTACAGGAACTATTTTGAGAAATTTCGAGATGTCATTGCGTACAGGAGATGCAGATCTTTTTACAAATACACTACAAAATTATCTCATGCAATCAGTAAGCTGTTTTGATACTGCACAGGAGAATTTTTATCATGGAATGGTCTTTGGGATGTTGGCAATTATGACTGATAAGTATTATATTTCTTCTAATAGAGAAGCGGGGGATGGAAGACTGGATATTCAGCTTGAGCCAAAAGAAAAGAATCAAAAGGGATATATTATAGAATTTAAAGCAGGGAAAGAATTGGCAGGTGAGCAGTTGGAAGAGCTTGCAGGAAATGCAATTGCTCAGATTTATGATAAGAATTATCTGGAAGAAATGAGACAGCGTGGCATTACGGAGATAGGATTGTTTGGAATTGGATTTAGTGGGAAACATGTGGTTGTGAAATATGAAAATAATGTGGAGGGCGTATAAATGGGAATATATTTAAATCCAGATAGCAGTAAATTTGAAGAAGCGGTAAATTCTGCTATTTACATCGATAAAACAGGATTATTGACATACACCAATTCTGTATTGCATACGATGCAGAAATATATTTGCATTAGCCGTCCAAGACGTTTTGGTAAGTCGATCGCAGCGAATATGATTACGGCATATTATAGCCGGGGATGTGATGCAAGACAATTATTTTCAAAATTTGAAATTGCAAAAAGCGATGAATTTGAAAAGCATTTGAATCAATATAATACGATTTCTGTTAATATGCAGGAAATTTTAAGCAGAAGCAATGATATCTGCGAACTGATTGACCGATTTAAGAGGCTGATTATTCGTGAACTTAAAGGAGAATATCCAGATGTAGATTATTTTGACGAGAAAGATCTTATTGAGTGTATGCAGGATGTATATGCACAGAAAAAGCAGTCATTTATAGTGATTATCGATGAGTGGGATTGTATTTTCAGAGAGTATAAGGAAGACAAAGAAGCACAGGAAAAATATCTTGATTTTTTGAGAGACTTATTAAAAGATAAATCTTACATTCATCTTGCATACATGACTGGAATTCTCCCGATAAAAAAATATGGAACGCATTCTGCTTTAAATATGTTTGATGAATTTTCAATGATCAATCCAGGTCCGTTAGCACGTTATGTTGGCTTTACGGAAGATGAGGTTCGGATGTTATGTGAACAGTATCACATGGACATGACAGAAATGAAAAACTGGTATGATGGATATTTATTTGAAAATGAAATATCTATTTACAGTCCGCGTTCGGTTGTAAGTTGTATGAGATTTGGAAAGATAGGAAATTACTGGAACCAAACGGAAACTTTTGAGGCTTTGAGGATTTATATAGATATGAATTTTGAGGGGTTGAAAGATGATGTTTTAAGTATGATCGCAGGAAAATCAGTACCGGTAAATATTGGAAGTTTTGCAAATGATATGGCTACATTTCATACAGAAGATGATGTTTTGACACTTTTGATACATCTGGGATATGTGTCCTATGATTATGATAGTAAAACAGTAAAAATTCCAAATGAAGAAGTCAGGTCAGAATATGTAAACAGTGTTTCTACATCCAATTGGGGAGAAGTGTCAAAATCATTAAAAAATTCAGCAGACACATTGGAAGCTATTTGGCAGAATCGTCCGGCACAAGTGGCAGAAGCTATCAGGCAAGCACATTTTGAAACGTCACATATTCAGTATAATGATGAAAATGCTTTGAGTTATACGATTTCACTTGCATTGTATGCAGCAAGAAATTTCTACACAGTTTATCGCGAATTTGCAAGTGGAAAAGGATTTGCAGATTTAGTTTTTCTTCCGAGAAAAAATTTTCCAGAGAAACCGGCACTTGTGGTGGAATTAAAATGGGATAAAAGTGCCAGAGGAGCACTCGTACAGATTAAGAATAAAGAATATTGTAGGAGTTTGGAAGAGTATCAGGGAAATCTGATTTTGGTTGGAGTCAACTATGATAAGAAGACGAAAGAACATGAATGTGTGATAGAAAAAGTGCAGTTATAATGGGATGTGAAAGTGTTTTTTCAAACAATGTGGATATAGCAAAACAGCCGGCAGAATTATCTGCCGGCTGTCTTGCATTCTTTTCGATATTTTGATGGTGCCATTCCATATTTCCGTTTGAAGATCCGAGAAAAATGATCGACGGAATTATACCCTATCATTTCTGAAATTTTATCTAAATTGTAATCCGTATTTTCTAATAAAATTTTTGACTGTTCCAGCCGAAGATTCTGAACAACGTTCGAAAAATTCTCATTGAGATATTTCTTAAAAAGTAAAGAAATATAGGATTCATTATAGTGAAAAATCTGCGACATCATCGGCAAAGTAATCGTCTGGTAATTAGACTGCACATATTTTAACATTAAAGGGAAGGAACGATTGTATGTCGCATTATTCACATCACTGTATAAATGAATTGTTCTACCAAAATCTTGTAATAATTTTCCGAAAAATAAATTTAAAAGGCTGACGCAGATCATATTACTATGATTTTCTGTACAGTTCGATTCATCAAAAATCTGTTGAATCAAATAATTAAATTCCGGAGTGTTTTCGATGTCGAAAGTAATGTAGTTTGAAGTCTCTGCATCATAAAAGGTATGTGCGAAAAAGTCGGATAAAAGATTGTGCTCATTCAAGAGTGTTTGAAAGGTATCCTGAAACGTACTTTTTCGAATGTTAATCGTTAAACCAAATCCGTCTTTGTCCATTTCAATGTGATGTACGGTATTAGGGGAGAGAATCTCGGAACATTTCTTGCACCGGGAATTACAACCATATCGAGAATGGTTATGCATGCCCAGACAGCTGCATCCCGTTTTGCATTTGCAGGAATTGTGACAGGAATACTGGCCTGCGTGTCATTTGTATGGATTCAGGTAAGCAACCATAAAACAAAAGCGTAAAGTAAGAAGGAGAAGATGAGTATGAAAATTGCAGTAATCGGAGCAAATGGAAATCTTGGTTCAAGAGTCACAAGACAGGCTCTGGAAAGAGGAATGACAGTAAAAGGGTTTGTTTATGCAGGAAATGTGGAAGATGAAAGAGTAGAGGTTATAAATAAAAGTTTGTTCGATGTCACAAAAGAAGATATTGCAGATTGTGATGTTATGATCAGTGCCTATGGAAGCGGATTTGATGCAGATCCAACATTAAATCATAAAGCGTTCCTCAAATATATTGAGCTGAACGAAGAAACAAAACGTCATCTGATCGCAATTGGTGGAGTAGGAAGCTTATTTACAGACAGTACACATACAACATACTGTTATGAGACACCAGAGCATCCAGATTTCCTGAGAGAAATCTCAAAGAACATCAAACTTGGAATTGATGAACTTAAAAAGACAAGCAATGTAAACTGGACAGTTGTCTGCCCTTCTTCATTTTTTGATTCAGAGGGTGCGCTGACTGGAAACTATGAGATTGGAACAGAGGAACAGGTAATCTTTAATGAAGCCGGCGAGAGCAGAGTGACTTACGAAGATCTTGCAATGGCAATGTTAGATATCGCAGAGGCAGATAATTATAATCAGAAACAGATTACGGTTTTGACAAAACAAAAACATATAAAAATATGCCGGATTTTTCTAAAGAACCTACATGGAGAAGTTAAACACTGCACATTAAAATAGAATTATAAGCAATGAAAGAATGTAGTGTTGAATGGAGGAAATAGAGAAGATGAAGGCATTTATTTTTGATCTTGACGGAGTGATTGTATTTACAGATAAATTTCATTATCAGGCATGGAAGAAAATGGCAGACAGAATGGGAATTTATTTTGATGAGACAATCAATAACAGACTTCGTGGTGTAAGCCGTGCAGAGAGTCTGGAAATCATTCTGGAGAAATATGAAGGAGAACCTCTGAGTGCAGAGAAAAAAGCGGAATTGATGGAGGAAAAGAACAATACTTACAGAGAGCTTCTGAAAACGATGACAGCAGCAGATGTAACAGATCAGGTTCGTGCTACACTCAAGAAACTTCATGAAGCTGGATTCAAACTGGCAATTGGTTCTTCCAGCAAGAATGCGAAATTTATTCTGGAAAAGGTTGAATTGTTGGATGCATTTGATGCAATTTCAGACGGAAATAATATTACACATTCAAAACCAGATCCGGAAGTATTCTTAAAAGCGGGGGAATTCCTCGGAGAGAAACCGGAAGATTGTGTTGTTGTAGAAGATGCTTATGCGGGAATCGATGCGGCTAAGGCAGCAGAAATGGAAGCTGTTGGAATCGGTGATGCATCGGGATATAATAAAGCGGATTATAAGATTCAGAAATTTGAAGAGTTGCTGAAGATTGCAGGAATTGAATAAAGGTAAAAAAACAGGGCTGTACTTTCATGGGAATCTTGTGAAAGTGCAGCCCTTGTTTTGCGTTTGAAGGAAGTTGCTGGTCTTGATTAGTCTGTTTATTCTAAAGATGAAAAATGACTGGAATCTTTTCTGCATTTTTGTGGTGATATTCCGTAATATTGACGAAAAACTCTGGAAAAATGATCTGCGCTATTATACCCGGTTTCTTCAGAAATCTTCTCAATTGAATTTTTTGTTTCCAGAAGTAAATGTCTTGCTTTTTCCATTTTTTGTTTTCGAATCATTTTTGTGAAATTTTCTCCGGTCATCTCTTTGATAATCTTTGACAGATAAGGAACAGAATAATTAAATTTATTCGATAGTTGTTCTAAAGTAATTGTCTGATAATGCGACTGTATATACCGAAGAAGTGGCGCATAGTCGGGACCGGATTCAGAACTTGAAAACTGACTGTATTCATAGGAATCCCGAAGTGCATTGACGAAAAGGAGGTTTAGCCAATATACATCACAACGATTTACATATTTATCATATCGGAAGCGCTCTAAAAAGAGATTCTTTACCAGAGTTCGTATTTCAAAAGAATCATTTTTGTGAAACACTTAATTCCCCAAAACTCTGTTATAGTTGCTATATCTTCAAATGGAAGTATGAAATCATATTCGCTTTCAAATTGTTCAGAAGAAAAAGGATAATGAAGCTTATCTATTTCGTGTAAAAAACTCGTATCATTTAATTGCTTTAAAGTTGCAAGATCGGGAATGTCAGGCGCACTTTCAGAAAAATGATGTTGTTCATACATTCTTTTCAGGAGTGAATCGAAATCAGGACTATAGTGATACTCGTTAATAAAATGGGTGATTTCGTCTTTGATTTCTTTGATTGTTATATAAAATTGTATAATACCCTCCGTAAAAAATATGGCAAAGTGTTTTGATTGATAAATTAAACGTTATTAGAATTGTAACATTTTATAAAGTGAAAATAAAGAATAAATGTAGGAAAAATAATATCGGTAATCAATAGTGGGGAAAATGTAAAAATGGAATATTAAAAAATGTCGGAAATGAGGATAATTTTTTACATGGAGAAGAAAAAGAGTATGTGCTAATATGAGAAAGAATTCATGAGAAGGTAACAAACATTATCATATGATAAAAGTACAAAGGTATTTTGAGGAAGGGGGAAGTAATGAGTGAAGAAAGAGTAAGATATGATGCATTTCATCCTGGAAAGCTATGGCTTGACACAGAGGGAAAAAGAATACAGGCTCATGGGGGATCAGTGATTCAGATTGACGGAGTCTATTACTGGTATGGAGAAAATAAAGAAAAAACAGATGGACAAAATGGAATCTGGCACTGGGGGGTTCGTTGTTACAAATCAACAGATCTGTATAACTGGGAAGATCTTGGTCTGATTATTCCGCCAGAGCCAGAAGATCCACAGTCACCATTATATCCGAACAACTGTATGGACAGACCGCACATTATATACAACAAAAAAACAAAGAAGTATGTATGCTGGTTGAAGATTATGAATTCAGCAAATATACAGTCTGAGACGATTCTGACAGCAGATTCGATTCTTGGACCATATGAAAAGGTAAAAGTTGGATTTAAACCATTAGGAATGAATGCGGGGGATTTTGATCTGGCAGTAGCGGAAGATGGAAAAGCTTATTACTATTTTGAACGTATACATAGTGAGTTGATTTGTGCTGATTTGACAGAGGATTATACGGATGTAACAGGATATTATAGCACACATTTCCCACGAATCGCTCCGCCTTATGTGAGAGAAGCGCCGGCACATTTTATGAGAAATGGTAAACATTATTTGTTTACATCAGGAACAACGGCTTATTTGCCGAATCCTTCGGAAGTGGCAGTTGCAGATACATGGCATGGACCATATACAGTTCTGGGTAATCCGCATGTGGATGATAAGAGCGAAACTTCTTTTCACTCACAGATTTCATCTGTGTTTAAAGTTGAAGGAAAGAAAGATCTTTATATCGCATGTGCAGATCGTTGGCTGCCTGAAATGATGGATAAGCAGTATTCCAGATATAAGAGAATCTTTGAATGTATCTTTTTACAAAATGGAAAAGGAATGGAAGAATTTGAAGGGGATGAGCCAATAGTGGAAAACACATCCATTTCAGAATATGTATGGCTTCCGATAAGGTTTGATGGAGAGATGGCTTATATAGACTGGAAGGACTCATGGCGCCTGGAAGATTATCCGGATGAAGAATAAAGTTGGAATATAAACAAGATGAAAGGATGAGAAGAATGAAAAATCAATACGGAAAAAAACAGGAGAGCAGTAAAGCATTTAAATGGTTTCATGCCACTTCGGTCAGTGGTGGAGCTATGATGATATCTGCTGTCATATCAAGTTATTTTTCACCTTATATGACAGATACAATGATGATTCCAGCTGCATTTGCATCTGTAATCATGTTTATCTGTTCTTTTTGGGATGCTATTAATGATCCGATGATGGGGGTAATTGCTGACAGAACGAATACGAAATGGGGACGTTATCGTCCATATTTGATTCCGGCTCCAATCCTACTTACACTGTTTTCAACATTGTTGTGGGTAAATCCGAATTTCCCGATGGCAGGAAAAATTGCGTGGGTATTAATCTGTAACATTGGTGTTGGAATGACTGTTACAATGTACACAATGCCACAGATGTCTCTGCTTCCGGCATGTGTAAAAGGAACAGAAGAGAGAAATACGATCATTGCTATGGGGGCAGGCGTGACAGCGGTTGCATTTACAATCGCAAACACATTTACATTGCAGATCAAAGCATTCCTTGAGAGTGCATTTGGAGTAGGCAACGGCTATATTCCGATGATGCTTATCTGTGGCGGTCTTGCATGCTTCTCCTTCTGGGGACTTTTTGCGACATCAAAAGAGAAATACATCGAGAAGAGTACAGACAGAAATGCAATGCAGGATCTGAAAGCAATTTTGAAACATAAAGAACTTGCACCATATATTATCGTATGGATTATGGCCTCTATGGGATATGGTCTGATGTTTGCAAGCTCTGTTTATTACGTAATGTATTACCTTGCACGTCCGGATCTGATTCCAGTTTATATGGGAATCGTGTCTATCGGAGCACTGGTTTCCATGACAGTTCTGATGCCAATCTTCCTGAAAATATTTAAGACAGGAGAAAAAGCACTTGTTGTATCACAGACGGCAACGATTATCTGCTATGTAATTCTTCTTTTCTTCGGAAAGAGTAGCCTGATGCTTCTTTATGTAGTGACATTTATCGCAACAGCAGTTGCTTCTATGCAGAATGGTCTGGTTAACGTACTTGTAAATGACGCGATTGATTATATTCAATTGAAAGAAGGATTTTCAGCAAATGGGGTAATTTCTTCTATTAAAGGATTTGCACAGAAATGTGGTGGAACAGTTACAAACTCAGGTATTCTTGCAGTCCTTGCTGCATCTGGATACATTGCAGGAGCAATCGGACAGCAGCCGGAGAGTACACTGATCGCATTGAATTTCCTTCGTTTCGGTGCACCGGCACTGACAGGAATAATTCTTCTAATCTGCTTGAAATTTAATCCAATTGATAAGTACAGAGATGAGATTGAAGAGATGAAGAAGAAAATGACAGTAGAAGAGTAATTTTTGAAATTAAGAGAAAAAAGATCGGAGTTTATGCTGGTGATGGCATAAACCCCGATCTTTTTAGCAGGAATTCCAACAGAAAGAAACATAGGTCTTCCGATATTGTGAAAGCGTAGCATATGTTTACTTAATTAGTAAGCAGAGAAAATGGGTTGTGATCGTTACTACAATCCATTTTTTTAGTGTAGTGCCTTCCTATACTGAGCAGGTGTGCTCCCATAATATTTTTTAAAACTACGAATCAAATTCGTTGTATCCTGATAGCCAAGATATTCCGCGATCGAACTGACAGAAAGATTCGTGGAGGTCAGTAGGGAAGCAGCTTTTTGCATTTTCAGGTTTAATAAAGTTTCGCCTATCGTGTGAGAAGTCGTCTTTTTAAAAAGCTGATTGAGATAATCGGGCGAGTATCCAAAATGCTGTGCAATTCTTTGCGCAGAGGAAGTTGTATAGTTTTGTTCGATATATTGCATGATGGCAGGAAGCTTTTCTGTGATACTTCCACCGGTATTAGCTATTTTTGTGTTATAGCTATAGTCCTGAAGCAGATTCATGAAAAGGATGCTTAACTGAAGATTTAGAATCTGCTGTGAGTAGAGTGTATTGGTACAGTAGGTCAGCGAAAGCTGCTGAATCTGCTGCAGAATCATGGCATTCCCATTTGTGTGGAAGACAAGATACCGGATAGAATCGCCATCCGGGGTGAGCAGAGAGGAGAAAAAATCGCCAAGTATAGAACCATCAGGAATATTGTGTGAGAAAGCCTGTGTAAAAGTACTTGCCCGGACTCCGATATTCAGCAGAATGCTATCAGAATCAATGGTGATTGAATGTTTTTGTGCCACCGGGATAAAAACAAAATCTCCAGGCTTTAATCGGATGGTCTCGCAGGTGTCATCGACAGATAAAGTCTGTATGCTTGTGCCGGAATACTGATAACAAATCTCATAATACTGATGATCCTGAGTGGGAGAGCAAGAATAACGAGGCTGCTTCTGGATGTAAATATCATAGCCGGGAGAAAAATACTGTGGCTCTAAAAATGTTTCTGCTGTTTGAAATGTGTTTGTAGGAGATAGCGTCACATCACTTGCGCCGGTAAGACTTCTTAAGTCGATTGGCGGAATTGAAAAAGGCTGCAGAAGTTCCTCCGGAAACTCTGCGATTGGCATGAATCGATGATGTTCCAGATAATAGGAACGAAGCATATTTTCAAAAGGAGAATACCAGTGAAGTGCGTCTTCCAACGCATCAATCGTGATGGGCGTAAAGTGTTGTTTTTGTGTATCAGAATTGGAATTATTCATAAATACCTCCTGAAATTGATTTGTTATATTTAAGATATCGGAAAAAGCCGATTTTATCAAGGCAATGGTTACATATTTATAAAAAAATACACGTTATAATCGAGGTAAGCGAGATAGTTCGAAGACTCAAAATTATGGTGAGACGAAAGGAGACTGGAAATATGAATATGTTTGGAGATATACCACATGGAAAAGAGGATTTACCAATCTTGATTCCGATGAAAGCACCGGAATATAACATCGATGATGTGGATGGAGCGGAGTACATGCTGAATCATAAGTTGGAAGGCTGTTATTGCTTTTTCTGCACAAAGAAGATTGGAAATATGGAGCAGGCAAGGGTAGTGTTAGAAGGAGATCAGGAGGTTGAGATTGTCAGTGGAGTCTGCCAGCTTGGACCGCATAGAGAGACGATTGTTGGAGTTCGTGTCCAGCCGTACTTGGCAGAATATGATAAAGAATATGTACTCCACATTGAGGGAATCGAAGATGTGGATGGAAATGTAATGGAACCGATGGAATTCAAGCTTCACTCACTTCCGGCAGCTCAGATTGATCCGGCACATCAGGAGCGGGACGAAGTGACACTGGAAGTAGCAAGAGAAGGAATCGTTCTTTTAAAGAATGAAGGAAATGTACTTCCGTTGGGGAAAGCTGCAAAGATTAATGTATTCGGAAGTGGATTTGCCAAGTTCCGTGTGGGATGTTCGGGAGCAGGAAGAATCAATCCGAGATATATGATTCGTCTGTTTGATGGAATTGAAAATTATAGTTCCATTCAGATGAATGAAGAGTTGAAGACAATTTATCGGACAGCAACAGACAACATCCCGGAGGAAGCTGTCCTAACACGTGCAAAGGAGTGGTCAGAGACTGCTGTTATTGCTATTACCAGAGGAACCAGTGAAAACTTTGATAATCTGGCAGTAAAGGGAGAATTTTATCTGACAGACGAGGAAGAAAATCTGATCCGTCAGGTGAGTGAAACATTTGAAAATACAGTTCTTCTGATCAACAGTGGTTACCCAATGGATGTGCGTTGTGTAGAAAAATATGGAATCAAAGCGGTTCTGTGGACTGGACTGTGTGGTATGAATGGCGGAAGAGCAGTTGCGGAGATTCTGGAAGGAACGGTGAATCCATCCGGAAAACTTCCGGATACGTGGAGCTTTACCTGGGAAGAAATCCCATCTTCTGCGAACTTTTATCAGCCGGAGTCCGTGGAAACACGAATTAATGGAGGCTGTGAGAAATACATCAACACTGTTTACGAAGAAGGGCTGTACGTAGGGTACCGTTACTTTGATACATTTTCCAAACCAGTAGCCTATGGTTTTGGACATGGACTGAGTTATACAACATTTGCCTGTGAGTACAAGTTGTCAAAGTGGGAGACACCAGAAACATTGGATACTATTGCGGCAGAAGTAGAAGCAATTGTGACAAATACAGGAGCTTGTGCAGGAAAGGAAGTCATCCAGCTCTATGCAAAAATTCCTGATGGAAAATTAGAGCAGCCATCTCATCGTCTGATCGGATTTGCCAAGACGAAGAGCCTTGCACCGGGAGAAAGCCAGAAGCTTATTATAACGGTGAAAGGAAGAGAGCTGGCATCCTTTGATGCAGAGCGTGCGGCATGGATCTGCGAGGCAGGAACTTATGAACTGGAAGCAGGAAATTCACTGGAACAAAGCAGTAGTATCGCAAAAGTAGAAATAAAAGAAGAAAAGCTCTTGAAACAGAGCAAGCACTATATGCCGACTCCGAAAGAAATTCCACTGGTAACTTTATCAAAGGAGGCAGAGCAGGAGACTTATCCAAAGGGCAGATATACGAAAATGACCGGAGAAGATCACATCACACCGGTCGTAGAAAAGGTATATGGCAAGGAGAAGAATCCGATTCATCCGGAAAAATCAGAGCGGTTGATCCAGTGGAAGAAAGTTGTAGAGAATCCAAAGCTTCTAGAAGATTTTATCGGACAATTTACAGATTACGAACTGGCACGTATTTCCGTCTGCGCGAAAAATGGATGGGGCATGGAAGCAAAAGGCGAGGCCGGAATGCTCTATGTATCTGAAAAATATAACACACCGGAATTTGTCGTTGCAGATGGAAATAATGGTGTGAATCTGAGAATAGAGAATATCGGTTTCCCGACTTCGGTTACAGTATGTGCAACCTTTAATGAAGAGCTGGCATACAAGGCGGGAGCAACGATTGCGGAGGAAGCAAAAGAGCATGAGATTAACGAAATCCTTGCCCCGGCAATCAACCTTCACCGCAACCCATTGTGTGGAAGAGCAGCGGAGTATTTCAGTGAGGATCCACTGCTGGCAGGAAGAATGGGAGGACAGCAGAGCAGAGGTCTGGAAGAGCATGGAGTTGTAAGCTGTATGAAGCATCTGCTTGCAAATAACTGCGAATCTTCAAGGTTGCGTAACAATAGTATTATGGACGAGAGAACGCTCAGAGAATTGTATCTGAAAACGTTTGAAGAGGCATTCCAGGTACAGATCCCATCTACTGTTATGACGGCCTACAATGCGGTGAACAGTGTCTATTGTGCAGAAAGCGAAGATATGTTACAGGGAATCTTTGTGGAAGAACTTGGATTTGACGGATTTGTCATGACAGACTGGACATCCAGTGATACCTGCGATATCGTCAACGCAATGGCAGCCGGAAATGGCTGGATCACACCGGGCGGAATGGATGACACACAGACGATGCAGCTTGTAGAAGGTATACAGAACGGACGAATTGACCGAAAACGTCTGGAGAAGAGTGTGTATCGTATGATGAAAGTAATTTTAAAGTTTTATTAGATCCCTCAGTATAGTATGGGGGGGACTTTTCTCCCAACTATATTTGAATTGACAGGGAGAGAAATAAACCATCTTGAGAAAGGAGAAAGAGATGAAGAAAATTAAATTTAATACGGGTTGGAATTTTTATATGGGAAGTGGAAGTGCGCTGCAGACGATGGAAGATGGAAATCCAGAAGAAACAGTGGTTACGCTTCCGCATGATGCGTCTATTCTTCGCCCGCGTGATCCAAAAGAAGCAGGTGGAAGTGGAAACGGTTTCTTTCGGGAAGAAAACTATCACTATATAAAAGAATTCCAGCTTCCGGCAGAGGATGCAGGAAAATGTGTATGGCTGGAATTTGAAGGAATCTATCAAAATGCATTTGTATATATCAATAACTCATTCGCAGGAAAAAATCCATATGGATATGGAAATTTTTATGTGGATGCTACCAAATATGTGCATGCCGGACAGAAGAATACGATTAAAGTTGTTGTGAAAAATGCAGTACCGAGTGGACGCTGGTATACCGGCGGTGGAATCTACAGAGATGTAAATATTATGGTTTCAGAACCGCTGCATCTGGCACCGCAGGGAGTCCGCCTTGCGACAGTAGAGGCAGAAAAGGATCTGGCGGTGATTCGTGCAGAACTTCCGGTGGAATACCATGGTACACAAGTCCGAGAGGCTGAGATAAAATTGCAGCTGATAGATGCACAGGGAAAAGTGGCAGCAGAAAATAAGATGCCGGTTACAATCGATGAATATGGAGAAAAATCATATCGGATGATGTTGTATGTGGATCAGCCGAATCTCTGGAATGTTGAGCATCCGTATCTGTATCAGTATAAAGTGCAGCTGACAGAACAGGGAGAAGTACTGGATGAAGAAAGCGGAAGTTTTGGAATCCGTAAACTTCAGTTAGATGTGAAACATGGTTTGCGAGTTAATGGTAAAAGCGTAAAACTTCGGGGTGGATGTATTCATCACGACAATGGCATTATCGGGGCGGCAGAATTTCCTCATGCGGAGGAGATGCGTGTCAGAAGATTAAAAGAGGCAGGATATAACGCAATCCGAAGCTCCCACTATCCAATGAGCCGGGTTCTTCTTGAAGCCTGCGACAGACTTGGTATGTACGTCATGGATGAATTTAGTGACGTATGGACCACGACAAAAGGCGAGTTTGATTACGGAATGGTCATGACAGAATGGTGGGAGAAAGATGTTACAAACATGGTCTGGAAGGATTATAACCATCCGTGTGTAGTAATGTATTCTATAGGAAATGAGATTCCGGAATGTGGAAATAAACTGGATGTACAAATGGGAAAGAAAATCGCAGACAAGATTCGTTCTCTGGATGACACCAGATATGTGACAAACAGCGTGAACTTTGTGCTGAGTATACAAGATCGAATGGGCGAGATCATGGCTGGCATGGCAGCAGAAAATGCACAGGAAGTGCAGAAAAAAGAAGAAGCTTCTGGTGCAGAACAGCAGGAAATTAACAGCATGATGACAGATTTTGCTGCATTTATGGACCGGATTGTTGCTGGAGAAACTGCAGGAAAAGCGACAGAAGAAGCATTTGGTCAGGTGGATATAGCGGGCTACAATTATGCTGCATGCAGATACGAAAGTGATCGGGAAAAGTATCCGGATCGAATTATTGTTGGATCAGAGACAACACCGCAGAGTCTGGATATGAACTGGCCGTTGGTAGAAAAATATTCAAATGTTATTGGAGATTTCTCATGGACTGCGTGGGACTATCTAGGGGAAGCAGGTATTGGAAAAATCACATATGGAGAGAAAAAAGGAATGGAATTCTACGCTCCATACCCTTATAAAGCGGCTTACTGTGGTGACATGAACCTTTTGGGAGGCAGAAGAGTGATTTCTTACTGGAGAGAAATTATATGGGGACTGAGAAAGATGCCATATATTGCTGTACAGCCACCACAGCATCATGGAGAAAGGAAAAACCTTACAAACTGGACGATGACAGATGCTGTAAATAGCTGGAACTGGAAAGGTTATGAGGGAAAAACGGTAACAGTTGAAGTTTATGCAGATGCTCAGGAGGCAGAACTGTATGTAAACGGAACTTGTGTGGAACGGAAAAAAGTAGGGGAACAGAAGAAAGCAGTCACATATTTTGAGACAACGTACGAACCGGGAGTTCTGGAAACCATTGTATATACAGACGGAAAAGAAGTCGGAAGAAACAAGATTATAACGGCGGAAAATAATCTTCGTCTGGAAGCATTTAACGATCGTACTCAGATTCCGGCAGACGGAAGTGATATCTGTTATGTGGAAATCAGTGTAAAGGATGGAAATGGCAACATAGATCTAAGTGCAAATGAGCCAGTCTGCATTACGATTGAAGGAGCAGGAAGCATACTTGGCTATGGAAGCGCAGATCCAGAATCGGAAGAAAATTATTTCGATACAGAAGCACGACCATTTGAGGGAAGATTGCGGGCAGCTGTCAGAGGAAATGGTGAAAAAGGAAAGATTACAGTGTCATTTACATCAAAGGCTTATGGAAATGCCAAAGTGGAGATTGAGACTGTATAGTTACTGTTCACGCGTAGTGCGAACAATAAAGCTGTATAAAAATGCAGGATTTATAGAAAAAATCTACATGGTAAAGAGAAAGGTCTCAGATTAAAATAAGAAAAGAAGGAATGTCATTGCCAGGAAAAATTCCGTAAAAACATTCCTTCTTTGCAATTACAAAATGTATCTATGCTTTAGAAGAATCTGAAAGATATGTACGCAACATGTTTATAATTTCATCAATATACTCTTGCAGTTCATCTTTCTGGTTTCGAAACTCCCGTGCCGATAAAAGGCCAATGTGCTGCAAGGTAGAAAGTACCAGACGATGAACAAATGACAGTGAGAGAGGAAGGTCAATACCTTGCCGTAGTTCTCCGTTCTGTTGAGCTTCTGTTAGAAGAAGTTCCGCCTGTTTGTCAAGAGCTTCTGAATATAGAGTAATCGTATCAGACTGCCTTTTAGAAACAGGAGTATCCTGTGTATATGTTTCGATTAAAAGCAGTAAAGTGAGGTCATCTTTGTGTTTAAAAATCTCATTTAAAAAGGAATGAAACAGCAATAGAAATTGTTCTAAAGCAGAGCCTTTTGTCTGAGAAAGTGCTAAGGAATCATTTGCATCTAAAGTCTGTGCAACTGTGTGCGGAATAATTTCATCTTTGAGTGTAGACATGACATCGTCCATATTTTTAAAATATTTATATAAAGTTACGGTGGAAATATCCAGCTTTTTGGCAAGATTCTGCATGGTAAATGAAGCTGGTCCATCCTTTAACAGCATCTTCCGCGCAGCAGATAGTATTTCTTTTTTACGTTTTTCACGCATTTGATTAAAATAAGCAGTCTGATCCATAATATCGTCTCTTTTCTATAGTTTCTATTTTTTATTATAACAGTAAAGAAAGTTATTCGTAAAGTAGAAAAGTGCTTGTATTTCAAGAAAAAACGAGTTAACATAATGTTAAGTGATTTAACAGTGCAAAAACAAGCTAAAAAGAATAGAGATTTCCTATTCGGACAGGAGGAAAAAGTGTTAAAGACGGCAAAGATATTTCAAAATGGAATGACGCTCCAGCGAGGAAAAGAAGTTTGTGTCTGGGGACAAAGTGATTCAAGAACGACTGTGAATGTAGAAATTCAAGGACAGAGAGGCAGCTCTGTCGCAGGTGAGGATGGTGTGTGGTCAGTTATGATTCCGGCGCTTCAGGCTTCAGAGGGCGAAGTGATGCGTATCTTTACAGAGACAGAACAGTTGCAGTATGAAGATGTTGCAATCGGTGAAGTATGGGTGGCAGGCGGCCAGTCTAATATGGAGTTCTGGATGCGTTATGAAAAGCACAAAGAAGAGGCGATGAAAGAGATGCCGAATTCCAGATTACGTTTTTATGATGTGCCGGAAGTGTGCTATGACGGACAATTAGAAGAATTTGACTACAGTAGGCAGGCTATTTGGAGAAAGGCGACAAATGAGGATCTCGAGTATTTTTCGGCAGTCGGCTATTATTTCCAAAAGGAACTGGAATCAGCGTTAGATGTGCCGGTTGCAATCATAGGTTGTAATTGGGGCGGTACGGTTGCGTGTGCGTGGATGAATCCAGAGACTGTGAAGAAAGTTGGACCGGCATGGATAGAAGATTATGAGAATCAGGTTGCAAAATTGGACATGGAAGAGTATTGGAAAAAGCGGCATGGGAATCCGATGAATGACAGAGGAAATATGTTTGCAGATCCGTTTACAGAATTCGTACTCCCAAGAACAAGAAGTGAGGAAGAGGTACAGGCGTTTTTCTCACAATTTGCCAATTCTATGGACTTGCAGGAATATCTTTCGATAATGATGCCGCAAAGCATACCGGGAAGTCTGTATGAGCACATGGTAAAGACAATTGCGCCATACGGAATCAGCGGATTTTTATGGTATCAGGGAGAAAGTGATGACGATACTCCGGGGACGAATGTATTTTACAAAGACATGCTGTCCGGTTTGATCTCAGACTGGAGAACACTGTGGAGAGATGATACATTACCGTTTATGGTTGTGCAGCTTCCGGGCTTTGAAAAATGGATGGATAATGACAGAAAAAATGAATATCCGATCATCCGCCAGTGTCAGCAGGATACCGCAGATACGGTAGCGAATGTTCATCTTTGTTCAATCTCAGATGCAGGAGAGCAGATCGATATCCATCCAAAGAATAAGAAAGTAGTTGGAGAGAGACTGGCACTTCTTGCAAGAAAATATGCATATGGAGAGGACATTCTTGCCGATGCACCGCGGATGGAATCTGTCACACGTAAGAAAAATATTGTTACGATTACATGGAACAATGCTGGTGACGGAATCGTGGTAAAAGGTAATAAGGTGGAAGGACTTCATGTATTTGCAGGAGAGGAAGAAAATGCTTATACATTTACCGTAGCGGAAAATAAACTGGTATTGCAGATGGAACAGGTTGAGGACGAACCATTAGAGGTGAAATTTGCCAGAACTTCATGGTATCAGGTGAATTTATATAATTCAGCAGGAATTCCGGCTATTCCATTTGAAACGGATGGAGATATTTGAGGTTTGTTATGAGTAAATGTGTGTAGAATATGGAATATAAGACAATGCAAAAAAATGTCGGATTTACAAAAAGAATCTACATAGTATAAAGATATATTTTTAATTAAAATGAAAGAAAAAGGGAGGAGTGTATTACGATGAAAACAGAAGTAATCAAATTATATGAAAATCGAGAAGACGTTACATTAACAACATATGTATTGGAAGATTCACCGGAGATGCTTGCCGGAAAATCCAGACCTGCAATTTTAATTTGTCCAGGTGGTGGATATATGAGCTGTTCTGATCGTGAGGCAGAGCCAATTGCTATGAAGTTTGCATCGATGGGATATCATACATTTGTTCTGAGATATTCTACCTATATGGGTGGGAATGCAGGTGGATTCCCAGATATTTCAAAACCACTTCCGGTAAAAGAAGAGTGTTTGTACCCGACACAGATGAGAGAGATTGGACAGGCGATGCTGATCATCCGTGAACATGCTAAAGCTTGGAAAGTTGATGCAGATCGGATTGCAGTGTGCGGATTCTCAGCAGGAGCACATAATGCTGCTATGTATGCAACAAACTGGCATACAGATACAATCAGTGAGTACTTCCATGAAGACAAAGAAAAATTCCGTCCGGCAGCAGCAATTCTTGGCTATACATTAAGCGACTATATTTTCATGAGAGATAATACAGAAAAAAGAAGCCCGATGGATGTAGCATTTTTCAAAGCGTCAAATACAGCATTTTTAGGAACAGCTGAGCCGTCAGAAGAACTTTTGGATGAAGTCAGTCCGGCAAGACATGTGACAGAGAATACACCTCCGATGTATTTGTGGGCAACAGCTTCCGATGAACTGGTTCCTGTACAGCATTCACTTCGTATGGCACATGCATTGGCAGAACACAAGATTCCGTTTGAACTGCATGTGTTCGAGGAAGGTCCGCACGGACTGGGACTTGCTACACAGTCTACTGCAGCGGCAAAATCACAGGTATATCCAGATGCAGCAAAATGGGCAGATCTGGCAGGATGCTGGCTGGAGAAGAGATTTTCATTTGACTTACCGGAAAAGACAGCTTTTGAGGAAATGTTGGAAACGGGAATAATTGGATAATTTCAACTGGAATAAGATTGTGAGAGCAGTAAGTTTGCGTTATATAAATTAGAAAACAGGGAGAATATAAAAATGCGACAGTACGAGATGTTTGAATTGAGTTTTGAAGGTCCACAGCCAGAAGAATCTGAGGCACTTACAGATATCACAGCAGAATTTACCTGTGGTGAGGATACCTGGAAGGTAAAAGGGTTCTATGACGGAAATAAAAATTACAAAGTGCGTTTTCTACCACAAAAACTGGGAACTTATACATGGAAAGTAAGTGGTGTAGTGTCAGAAGAGGGCAGTGAAGAGTGTACATCTTCTGAAAAAAGCCATGGAATGGTACAGGTAGAAGGTAATCATTTTACATATCAGGATGGAACAAAGTACCTTCCATTTGGAACAACGATTTATGCATTGGTACATCAGGAAGAGTCACTGATTGAAGAGACATTTCAGACACTTGAAAAGGCTCCGTTTAATAAGGTGCGTCATTGTATTTTCCCGAAGAGTTATGATTTCAATCACAATGATCCACAGTATTATCCGTTTGAAAAAGATGCAGACGGAAAGTGGGATGTAAACCATCCCTGCTATGCTTATTGGAAACATCTGGAAGAGAATATTGTAAGATTAGGCGAGATGGGAATTGAGTCGGATTTGATTCTGATGCATTCTTATGATCGATGGGGATTTGCATTTCTGACAATGGAAGAGATTGCAGTATATGTTGAGTATACTATGCGCAGACTTGCGGCTTATCCGTATATCTGGTGGAGCATGGCAAATGAATATGACTTCCTGTTTAACCATAAGATGGAAGACTGGTATGAGATTGAGAAAATGATTACAGAAAATGATCCGTATCATCATTTGCTCAGCAATCATAATGGAATGAAGATTTACGATTTCTCGAGACCTGCGATTACACATTGCTGTCTTCAGACCAATGCGATGCATAAGGCAGCCGACTGGTGGAATCAATATCAAAAACCGGTAATTTTCGATGAGTGTTGTTATGAAGGTGACATTGAACATGAATGGGGAAATATTTCTGCATTTGAGATGGTAAACCGATTCTGGAAAGCATGTGCGGTGGGAGCATTTGCAACACATGGTGAGACATATTATTCAGAAGATGAAGTTCTCTGGTGGGCAAAAGGCGGAACATTGCATGGGGAAAGTCCTGAGCGAATTGCATTTCTCAAAGACTTTATGTATGGTCTGGAAGATGCTTTAGAGCCGTGGAGTGAACCGATGTTTGAAGAGTTCAACAACGTCACGGAACAGATTGTGCCGGGAGAACTCCCACCATTTGTTCAGTTGATGCAGTCACTGACACCAGAAGAATCCGAAAACCTCAAGTGGAAAAGCGCGGCGTATACCGGACACTACAAGGAAAATATTTATCTCAAATATTTTGGAAACCAGCGTCCGAGAGTGGCGGCGATTCGTCTGCCGAAAGAACATTTCTATAAAGTAGAAATGATTGATGTGTGGGATATGACACGGACAGTTGTAGAAGAAAAAGTAAGTGGAAAGGTACTGCTTACGTTGCCTGGTAAAGAGGGAATCGCGGTGCTTGCAACAAGAGTGAACCAGTAAGATGGACCAGATAGGGACGGAGTTTAATGGCTTTTGAAAAAAGCCATTAAACTCTGATCTGATTCCTGTCAAGTAGACAAGTTAAATAACTAAAATAAAGTGCTGATGAACGATCGTACGAAATGCGCGGTCGTTTTTCTATGCACACCATTTTTCTTTATATTTCTCAATTCGTTTGTTACGTGGAATTAAATATT